>CAYLSL010000014.1:0-19556 GCA_964386615.1 uncultured Veillonellaceae bacterium | reverse complement strand
AACGAAGGAGGCCTACCATGAAATATAAAATTTTAGGCAGAACAGGCGTCTGGGTTTCCGAACTCTGCTTTGGCACCATGTCCTTTGGCAACGAAGCGGATGAAGCTGAATCAGGCAAGATGTTTGCCAAATGCCGTGAGGCTGGAATCAATTTCTTTGATTGCTCCAATAACTACAGCAATGGCCGGGCCGAAGAAATTCTCGGCAATCTGATTGGAACCTGCCGGGACGAGGTCGTCATCACTTCGAAAGTATCGCAAAGAGTCGGCAAAGACATTAACGCCCGGGGTTCATCCCGCCGTCACATCATGCTTTCGATCGAGCAAAGTTTGAAACGCCTGAAAACGGATCGCATCGATGTTTACTTCATTCACCATTTTGACCCTTTCACACCAATGGAGGAAACTTTGCAGGCGCTTACCGACTTGGTCCGGCAAGGAAAAGTCCTTTACCTTGGCGTAAGCAACTGGGCGGCCTGGCAAATCGCCAAAGCGCTCGGAATCTCCGCACGGTATAACTTGGCCCGGTTTGAATGTATCGAACCGATGTACAATATCGTCAAGCGGCAAGTTGAAGTGGAAATCCTGCCGCTGGCCGAATCCGAACAGGTTGGGGTGATTGCCTATAGCCCTTTGGGCGCCGGTCTGCTCAGCGGAAAATATTCGAATGAAGCTGCCGAAACAGCCGGCCGAATCATCAAAAACGATATGTACGCGAAGCGCTATAGCGATCCGCAATATCTCGAAACCGCGGCCCGATTCAGCAATTTCGCCAAAGAAATCGGCGCCCATCCGGTGACCCTGGCCGTGAGCTGGGTCAAATCTCATCCGGCAATCACCGCCCCGATCATCGGCGCCCGCAATGTCAATCAGCTGGAACCTGCTCTGGCGAGCAGTGCATTTAATATGACACCGCAGATCAGGGACGAAATCGCCCAGCTCTCGATCCGACCGGCATCAGCAACAGACCGTTTGGAAGAAGTTCTGGATCCGAGCTATAAATTCACCAATCGTTAATGTCTCTTCATGGCCATAATAGCGGGTATAATTAAAGTGGGAGACTTTCGTCTCCCACTTTTTCAAAGCGACCATCCTTACAGCACAGCTTGGGTCTCGTCACTCGTTGTTCCGATAAACCATTAACCTCCGTGAATAAGAATCTGGTTCATTGTTAGGATTTGGGGATCGAGTATCGGGATTTTCACGAATTGGGGTAAAGAAAAAACACTCTCCTATTGACTGGTTTCAACGTGCACAAACTTTGAAAGATAGTCTTTCGTGGCTTTTGCATCTTACTGGAACCTGTAGTCGCTGCAAGGATGGTGCTTGGTATTATTGTAGCACGAAAAAACACTATGCGCAAGATAATTTAGAAAATTCGGCGCTTATTTTGTGCCCGCTAAGCAAAACACCACAACTTCTTGTGGTTTCTTCAACCATTGGGACCGCGGAAGCGAATACGCAAATCCTGAGGCTGCAAAGTCTTGCCGGTCAGGATGGATAATGCAGTATTGGCCGCAGCATTTGGCGTAATAATCAAATGGACATACTCTCCTTCGGTAGCACCGGTCCCCGAGGCCAAACCACCCAACATATTGAACTTCAGATTGGTAAATTCGGTTTGACGCCCCCGTTTGCTGAAATTTCCGGTCAGGCTGTTAAAGGATATCCCTTTCACACTGCCGGAGTTCATTTTGAAATTGCCATCACCGTTCGCCTTGTCCCAGTCACCGGTCCCGCTGATATTTGCCGTAAAGTCGGCGCGGCCCTGCACATCGCGATCCGTCAGCTGGGCGGCATCAATATTCTGACCTGTCACCTGCTGTCGATATTCCATTGTCTTGGGCGCAACCGTGCCATTCAACGTAATCGTGCCGCCGAGGCATTGTGCCCGACCGCCAGATAAAGTCAACAATCCATCCACATAGCTAAATCCACCGCTCGCGCCCGAAAACGCAAGTTCCCCCAAGGCGCCTGAAGCAATTTGGAAGTTGCCGCGCGCCTGATTTTTTTCAGGAGTCCCGGTCAAGGTCGCCTGAAACGCGATCGAACCCTTTAGTGCACTGTTCGGGTTGAAGACGCTGGCATTCAATCCGCTGGAAGACACAGTCAGATTGATCTGTGGAGCACCTCCGCCCGCCGCCAGAGTCACGCTGCCGCCAACCGACAGTCGTTGTCCCGAAAGAGTCACTCCAACATTGGAAAGGTCCAACCGGTTGCCTTGTTTGCGAAACCCGCCAGCCGCGTTGGTAATGTCATAATCAGATATTTTTCCGGCCGGAATGGAAAAAGTTCCGGCAGCCGTCATCGACTCGGCACTGGCTTCTCCGCTGACAGTAGCTTCAAACCCCATCTTGCCGTTAACCCCTTTGTTGGTCAGTACAACTCCATCCACATTCTGTCCTGATATTTTGAGATTATAGCGGGAAGTCTTCGGCGCCAAAGTGCCTGAAATCGCCATAGAACCGCCAAAAGCCTTTAGGCTGGCGCTTTGAATGGTCAATATTTCACCGGCAAAACCAAATGTTCCCTCCCCATCCGTAATTGAATTTTCATCCATTTTCCCTGTCGGCAGGCGAAAAGTTCCTTTGGCAACCGTTTTGTCGAGGGAGCCGGAAACATCGGCCTGAAACGACAGCATTCCAGTCAGTGATGCCTTGCTGCCGGCCAAAGCGGCAAGATTGATCCCTGTTCCGGAAACCTGTAGGGAAACCGTTGGTGAAACCGGCGAAAAATCGAAAGACCCGGCAAGCAGCAATTTGTTGCCGTCAAATAAAACGGATCCATCCGATAACGTCACAACTTTCCCCTGCAATTTTAATTTTGCATTCCCCTCTTGCAGCGGTTTCCCCTGCATGGTCATCGCCAATCCGGTCAATACAGCTTCTCCCGAGGTCTGAATGCCAGCTTTATCCTGAATCAGATTCGCCTTGATGTCTTTCAACAGGCCTGCCGAAAAACGGGGAGCCGTATTGGTTGCCGGCAGCATCCCCTGGGCCTCGGCAAGCTCCAACGAATCAACGGTTAATGTCAGTTGCGTCTTATCATCCGCCGTCCAGGTTCCTTGGGCTGTAATCAGGCTTTTGCCCATTTTCCCTTTCAGATCCACTGCCACAATGGGTGCCTTGTCATAGTCCAGATCGCCATTCAGGTCAGAAAAAGTGCGCTGCCAGTTCGCCGTATTTACAGCAACAATACCCTCTTTGACTGCGACCTTGCCGCGAAAGACGGCCGGTCGTTCCGCCTGAGGCTTTACAATATCGAGTAAACTCCACCGCCCATTCTTGTCGATGCCAAGTTGCAAATTGAGTTTTTTCAAACTGACCGCTTTTACACTATCGATCCCAAATTTTCCGCCCAACAAATCGTCAAATTTATAACTGACATCAATTTCATCACTGGCAGCGATTTGTTTTCCCGCTTTATCAAACAACACCACGTTTTTCAGTACCGCTGACCCCAACACGGAAAAATCCAGTGAAGCAACTTCCAAGCGCCCATTAATCGAAGAGTTGACTTGTTTTATCAGGAGGTCCTGTACTCCGGCCAAAACACGCGGTGCAAGCATTTTCCAGGCAACACCGCCCAGAACCAGCAGTGCAACCAGGCTCCCCAGAATAATTTTATGTATTTTTTTCATCTATGCCACCGCCTCGCCGCATAAGTCTTTTCACTATTGTTTTACGTTCTACTATTAACCGGCAAATCCTTCGCCGCACTTTTCGTTTCAGGCAAACTTTGCCGACTTGACATAACGGCGCCCTTTGATAAAATATATACTAACAAAATCACTTAGGATCAGACTGCCGGGTGATCGGCGAGTCGGGCTGACAAGCAGCAGGTTATACCTGTGGGACCTTTTTACGGAAGGTTTCACAGGTATATTTTTTTCAAAGAGTTATTGTGTAGGCCAAACGAAAGGATTTGAATGACTTGGTTGCAAAATCGATGCAAAAAGTAAAAAATGTTCTATGGCTAATCTTAGTTGCTAATTTGGCGGTGGCTGCGGTAAAAATCATTGCCGGGCAGCTGATTCAAAGCGCCAGCTTAACTGCTGACGGCTTTCATTCCCTGACGGACGGAGTATCCAATATCGTCGGGTTGATTGGCATCTGGTTTGCCGCACAGCCGATTGATGAAAATCATCCATACGGTCATCGCAAATATGAATTTCTCACCGGCCTGTTTATCGGTTTCATGTTGCTATTGATCGCCGGAATTGTACTATATGAGGCAGGTTCTAAATTTTTCAACCCAACGATCCCGGCAGTTTCAGTATCAAGCCTGGTTGCTCTGGTCGCGACACTTTGCGTCAATGTTTTCGTCTGCCTGTATGAATACCGGCAAGGAAAATATCTCAACAGTTCGATCTTGATTGCCGACTCGCTGCATACCCGCAGTGATGTCTATGTTTCCATCAGTGTTCTGTTCACGTTGTTGGGAATCAAATATGGGCTGCCGCCGATCATTGACCCGATTGCGTCCTTGATCGTCGCGGGATTCATCATAAAAGCCGCCCTTGGGATTATTCGCTCCACCAGTGAAGTTTTGGTCGATGCCGCTGTGGCCGATTCGGAAGTAATTCGCAACATCGCGCTCTGTTTCGAGGAAGTGCGCGGCGTACATGACATTCGCAGCCGCGGAACCGATCAGGATCTCTATATCGATATGCATGTCCTGATCGACCCCGACATGGGAATTGCCGCATCTCACGAACTTTCCCATGCTGTGGAACAAAAAATCTGTCAGGAACTGAATGTGCGGGCCCGGGTGATGATCCATATGGAGCCCTATGAACCGATTGATTCGGCAACCCCAAAATTATCAATTTGACAATAATCCAGTTTTGTTGTTATAATTTTTTCAGCTGAATAAGCGATATGGAACTGACGGATTTAGTGGAGTTCACCACGTGGACCATATCGTAAGAATTGCTAGTCGACCGTCTGGGCACCCGCAGGGTTTGTTCAGACGGTTTTTTTCTGCCGTCCCCTGCCTCACCGCTTGAAAACTGAATCATAGCAATACGGAACTGGCGGATAAAGTGGAGAACACCACGTGGACCGTATTGCGGAAAAAGTCGACCGCCTGGGCAAAGTATTCTGTCCAGGCGGTCGTTTCTGTTTATAAGTGGTGATAACAAAAAAGGAGTGTGCAAAAGTTTATGAAAAACCGTTGGCTTATCGCCGGATCCGCCGTAGGTATCCACATCTGCATCGGCAGCGTTTATGCCTGGAGCGTGCTAAGCAAACCCTTGATGAAGGAATTCGGGGTTGGACTAAAAGAAATTCAATGGACGTTTTCACTGGCCATTTTGTTTTTAGGTCTATCTGCCGCATTTATGGGCAGTTATGTTGAAAAAGCCGGGCCGCGTAAAGCAGGCCTGATTTCCACATTTTTCTTCTGCAGCGGTCTGCTTGGCTCCAGCCTGGCGGTTTCACTACAAAGCCTGCCATTACTCTATATGTTTTATGGCGTAATAGGCGGGGTCGGCCTGGGAATCGGCTATATCGCACCGGTTTCGACGTTGGTAAAGTGGTTTCCTGAAAAACGCGGCTTTGCAACCGGCATCGCCATCATGGGATTCGGTTTGGCCAGTCTGGTAGCCGGCCCATTGATTCAACTCCTGTTGCAGCAGTTTGGTTTGACGGTAACATTTCAAATTCTTGCTTTATCATATTTGCTTGTAATGACGCCATCCGCCCTGTACCTTGCACCGCCAAGCCTCCGCACCACCGCCTCCGAAAACGGCTCTCGATGTCCGATTACCGGCGCTGTTCAAGTCAGTGCCAATAATGCAATGAAGACTTGGCAATTCTGGACACTATGGTGGATGCTGTTCACCAACATTACCTGCGGCATCGGGCTGCTCAGTGTCGCCTCACCCATGGCCCAGGAAACAGCAGGCATGTCGCCACTGGCAGCCGCTGCAATGGTCGGCGGCATAGGTCTGATCAACGGAATCGGGCGCCTTTTCTGGGCCTCTGTTTCTGATTATCTGGGTCGTGCCAATACCTATATCGCATTTTTTATTCTTCAGAGTTTCGCCTTTTTTTGGCTCGCCAAAACCTCGGACAGCATCGCCTTTCAATTTCTTGTTTATCTGATCATTTCTTGTTATGGCGGTGGATTTTCTACAGTTCCGGCATTTCTTAGCGACTTGTTTGGCGCGAAAGAGTTGAGTGCAGTTCACGGTAAAATCCTGACGGCATGGGCTGCAGCCGGTGTTGTCGGTCCATTATTTGTCGCCTGGGTCAAGGATTCAACGCAAAGCTATCACGCGACCTCATTGTTTTTTGCCGGTTGTTTTATTCTTTCACTCATCATTTCTGTTATCATGAAGTATAAACAACAAAAATCATTAAATCTTCAAAGTTGTACTGATTAAGACAAAATTGACCAGCAAAATTTCTTTAGAATCGCTTGACAGTGAATCCAGCTTCAAGTATTATTCAAATGAGAATTTTTTTCATCTGAATAATACCGAAGGGAAGTGCTCCATGAAAAAAACCATTGTTACCCTTGTGACCGGCTTTTTGCTGACAACGTCAGGTTTAGCCCTTGCAGCACCTATGGAAATCAGCGGGACCGGTACAATAAAGTTCCAAAACAAAACTGCGAATCAAACTCCGAACGAATTTGGGACCAGTTTTACGCTGACACTACGGGGAGAACAAAAAATTGGGCCTGATGTTTCTTTATATGCCCGCCTGGCCGCCCAGTATGCAACCAATCCGCTGTTAGCAGAAGAAGATCGCCTGGTTAGTGGATCAGGCACAAAAATGATTGCCAGTCTCGATCAATTTGGCATCATTTTTAAACCAAAAAACTTTGCCTTTAAGCTGGGACGACAGGAATCTCTGGTAGGCAAAACAGCTTTATTGTACAGCCGTTCTGAAACCAACGTTGGAAATAGCGCATTTGTTGATGGCCTGTCGTTTGAAGGAACTGCCGGCAAATGGCAACTGACAGGGATTGCCGCCTGGGAAAACAACCTTGGACTGACCAATAACAACTTTTATGCGCTGCACGCCGGTTACAACCTGTCCAAAGCAACCAATGCCGGTGTCACCTGGGGACAGTACCGGATTGTCGATGGTGATACATCCAATCACTGGGCGGTTGACCTCAGCACGGTCGTTGGCAAAAGCACCTTTACCGGTGAATATGCTCAATCAAGCGCCAACTCCGACAACAAAGCCTATGCTTTGACCTGGAACTACGATTTCAATGGCAAAACCGCCCTTTACCTGACACACTTCCGAGTCGAGGCCAATGCCGATATGGGCGGACAAAGTGATTTTGACAACAGTAATCGAGGTTTTTATTATGGCTTGACTCACGCTTTCAATGACAAACTGACGCTGGAAGTGATCTATAAAGATCAGGTTCTGCTTAGCGATGATTCAAAAAACAGCAAGTTTGAGCTATGGCTTAAGCGCAAATTTTAATTGGCAGGATTTTCACCAGCACGTTCCGAAGATAATCTAGAGAAAACATATTGTCTTAGGAAAGATGGTGATCGGAATGAATCCACTGGGAAATTTGGCCCATGCCCAAGCCATGGTCGCAGATTCTTATCAGCTGCTCAGTCGGGTGATGGTCGCAGTTGAGCAACGTATGCAAAGTGAATCCTTCACCGCAGTCGGTGATTCATCCGTTTTCATGGATGCTTCGACTTCACTCGAGCGCGGAACCCGCTGGTTGCCGAAACATCTATCCCGGGCCTATGTAAAAGGCAAAAAGCCAACCAGTGCCGTAGGCTATTGCATTCACCTTGGGCCCTATGCAGAGCCGACTACGCTAGGCTTTTTAGAAAAATCTCATTTGACTCTGCCATTTATTTCTCTGGCCTGTCTGCGCAATATGCAACCAGCACCGTTAGAGATAGATCGTCGTCAGCTGTGGGACCGCCTGTGGGACAGCGGTTGGTGGGCAACCTATGAAGATCAGGTTGAAGGACCGCTGCGCACCTATACTACCACTCGTGAAATCAGCGGCTTTCAGGCGACCATTACCGGAGCCCTGACTACACTTTGTCCTCTAGAGCCGACGGACGCCCTGGTAAATCGCATTGTCGAGCCATTACTGCAGTTGTTTGACAACGAAACCTTAGTATTGCAAAAATCACCCCATCTAATCAACCATGACTGAATATTGTTTGATCGTATCAATGCTCTGCCCCGTAGGGTGGAGCATTTTCTCATTATTGTTAATACAAAAATCAGCACGACCAGTAGGATATTATGATCTCGACAGGGAATAATTAATATTCAATAATAAACGCATGGGTCGGGAGGATTGTTAAACATGTCCAAGCATCCATTGGCCGGCAAACCAGCTCCTCAATCAATTTTAGTCAATGTCCCGCGTCTTATCGCCGCCTATTACAGCCAGCAACCTGACCCCAGCGAATCATCGCAACTGGTTTCATTTGGCACTTCAGGACATCGGGGCTCATCGTTCCAATATAGTTTCAATGAAAATCATATTCTTGCCATTACCCAGTCCATCTGTAATTATCGCAAGGCAGCTGCCATCACCGGGCCGTTATATCTCGGATTTGATACGCACGCTTTGTCGGAACCGGCTTTCATTTCTGCCTTGGAAGTATTAGCAGCAAACAATGTAGAAACAATCATTGCAAAGGGAATGAATTACACACCTACGCCAGGAATATCACACGCCATCTTGACCTATAACAAGGGACGACAGAGCGGACTCGCTGATGGTATCGTCATCACACCTTCACATAATCCACCTGACAGCGGCGGAATCAAGTACAATCCGCCAAATGGCGGCCCGGCCGATACCAACATCACCCAGCAAATTGCCGATATGGCCAATGCTTTGCTGCTGAATAACAACCGGGAAGTTCATCGGCTAACCTACAAACAGGCCCGGCAGGTTGCAAATGTGCATGAACATGATTTTATCACGCCTTACGTACACGACTTGAAAAACATCTTGAACATGGACCTGATTAAAGCGTCTGGACTCAAACTGGGCGCAGACGCTTTAGGCGGAGCCGGCCTTGGTTACTGGCAGCCGATTGCTGAAACCTATGGGCTGAATATTGATTTGTTGAATACTCATCCTGACCCCACCTTCAGTTTTATGAGCGTTGACAGCGACGGAAAAATAAGAATGGATTGCTCGTCGCCCTATGCTATGGCAGGCTTGATCGGTATGAAAGAAAAATACGATCTTTCATTTGGTAATGACCCTGACTTTGATCGTCACGGAATCGTCACCCGCAGCACAGGCCTGATGAACCCCAACCATTACCTTTCTGTCGCCATCTCTTACCTGTTTGCCAATCGTGAAGGTTGGCGGCCAGATGCCGCAGTTGGCAAAACCCTCGTCAGTTCTTCGATGATTGATCGGGTTGCTGCCAGTCTGGGCAAAAAACTGGCCGAAGTCCCGGTGGGTTTCAAGTGGTTTGTCGATGGACTGATGGATGGTTCACTGGGTTTTGGCGGCGAAGAAAGTGCCGGGGCTTCCTTCCTGCGTAAAGATGGAACCGTCTGGACCACTGACAAGGATGGCATTATCCTGTGTCTGTTGGCAGCGGAAATCACCGCAAAAACCGGACGAGATCCCGGAGAGCATTACCAAGCCCTGACCGAAAAATTCGGCGCCCCTGTTTACGAACGGATTGATGCAGCGGCCAATGCAGCACAAAAAGCAGTATTAGCCAAGCTATCACCAGATCAGGTCACTACGTCAAGCCTTGCCGGTGAACCGATCACAGCCCGTTTGACTAAAGCACCCAGCAACAACGCCGCTATCGGCGGACTAAAAATATGTACTGAAAATGGCTGGTTTGCTGCACGTCCCTCCGGCACGGAAGACGTTTATAAAATTTATGCAGAAAGTTTCAAAGGTACCGAACATCTCAAACAAATTCAGACTGAAGCCAAAATCATTGTCGGCAAAGCGTTTAGTCAAGCAGGCGTATAAAAGGAGGCGATTGGAATGGATCGGCGTCAATTTATCAAAACAGCTGCATTGGCAGGAGTGTCCCTGACAACATTGGGCTGCATGAATTCCGCCAAAGAAACCAACGTTGCTCCCACGACAACAACCCCGGCAGTTACCTCGCCCACCGCCCAGTCAGCCCCCGCATTCGACCTGACTGTGGCGCAGGGAACCGAACCGACATCTTTATTGGATCGTGGCTTCAAGGCGCTCGGCGGCATTGATCGCTTTGTAAAAAAAGGCGCCAATGTAGTGATCAAGCCAAACTTCAGTGTTCCGCGCACACCGGAGGAAGCGGCCACAACCAATACGATCATGGTCGCCGCGTTGGTGAAAATGTGTCTCGCAGCCGGCGCCCGCGAAGTCAAGGTTGTGGATCAGCCGCTAAACAGTTCGACCCCAGTGCTCTGCCTGGAACGGACCGGCATCAAAAAAGCGGTGGAAGAAGCTGGCGGAAAAGTTTTCACTTACAATGGAGTCCGTGAAGCATTTCGTCCGGTCAATTTTGCCGGCAAAACCCTGACCAATTTTGAATATGTCAAAGATGTCCTCGATGCCGACCTCTTCATTAATTTTCCGATTCTGAAACACCATCGCGGCGCCAAACTGACACTGGGCATGAAAAACCTGATGGGGTTGATCTGGGATCGCCGCTATTTCCACAGTTCAGATCTTCACCAGGGAATTGCCGAGCTGGCCGCGTTTCGCAAACCCCATCTCACCATCATGGATGCAATTCGCGGAATTACGGATAACGGGCCGGTAGGTCCAGGGCCAATCCGCGAGTATGGTCAGGTCATTTTCGGTACCGACCAGGTTGCCATCGATGCCTACGCCGCTTCATTATTTGGCATGAAACCCCAGGATGTAGGTTATATCCGTATTGCTGCCGAAATGGGGCTGGGTCAGATCCAGTGGGAAAAATTAAAAATCCAAAAGGTGTAAACATGATGAAACTCTCAACTTTTCGGTTCTGGCGAACTCTGATACCGTTTTTTTTGTTATTGGCGACTGCTGCGCTGCTGGCTAAATTTACTTATCCGTTGCCAGCATATACGGAAGTATTGCTATGGTACACCCGTCTCGACCCATTCCTGTTGATCAGTGATCTTCGTCACGGCGTAATTCCCGGCTGGGCTTGGCTGCCAATCACACTGCTTCTGTTCACCCTGCTGGCCGGGCGCTTTTTTTGCGGCTGGCTTTGTCCTTTGGGTGGCTTGTTGGCTTTGCTGAATCAATTCAAAAACACCGCGCCGCCGGCGTGGAGCCAAAAACTTCTCCCCTATCGCTTCCCCTGGTTGTTGTTTCTGCTGGCCGTGTTATTCTTCGGCAGCGGCTGGGCAATGTTTTTCAGCCCGTTTCATCTGTTGACCGAAGAGCTTACCCGCTTATTTGCGTGGCAAATCCCCTGGATGCTTCTCCTTGTTGTTTTGCTTGGACTATTGATTTCTCCGCGTTTCTGGTGCGTTCATATTTGCCCGACCGGACTGCTGCTAAGCCTGTTCTCCCGCTGGCGTATCTTCCGGGCCGCTCCCCCTGTAGCCTGCATTCATTGCGGAATTTGTGAAAATATTTGCCCGACCGGCGCTGCCGACCCCACCAATGCAAAAACTTCAGCCGACTGCCTGTTATGCGGTCGTTGCAGCGAAAAATGTCCGGCCGGCTATTTTGAGTTTGTCAGTAAAAATACGACACCCGTGACAACCCCCTGCCAGGAAAAATCATTTACCCGCCGTGAAGTACTGCGTTCCGGCGCCGCTTTAGCGGTTGCCGGTGCTGCCTCACCGCTGATGCTGCGTCCAACAGGCGCCAATCCATTGCGCCCACCGGGAGCTATAGATGAGGCTGAATTTTTATCACGCTGCAGCCGCTGCGGACGTTGCATCAAAGTCTGTCCCAGTAAATGTATTCAGGCAATGCCGCTCAGCAGTGGTCCTGCCCTGTTTCTTACGCCGTACATTGTGGCCCGCGAAGCACGCTGCGAACTTACGCAACATTGCCAGAAAGTCTGCCCGACCGGCGCCATTGCCCAAGTGCCAATCGCCAATGCATTGATGGGATTGGCGGAAATCGATCACAGCCGCTGTCTGGGCTGGGCCGAGGGAAAACTTTGTCTGCTTTGTCAGGAACAATGTCCGCAACATGCCATTGATTCCGACGAAAAAGACCGACCCACTGTGCGAACCGAACTTTGCGTCGGTTGCGGCGCCTGTGAAAATGGCTGCCCCATTGACTCGCCGGCTGCCATAGTCGTCAAACCGCAGCCAAGCCGCAGACGTTAATAATAGTTTTTAATAGTATTATTGACAAAACTTCACAAACGATATATTATTATAAAGATTGTTTCCCATTACGATAATTTGAACCAACGATGTAAAAGAGCAAAACCTATCCCCGGATTTCTCTTGATTCTCGTATTCTCAAATGGTATTGGCAGCAGTCGGACGGTAATGCGGCTGATGACGTTAGGGAACGTCATGATTACCAGTTTTGAAATACGGGAGGAAGAAATGATGGAACAACGACTTCAGCATCTGGTTCGACGTTTGGCCTTTATCGGCTATCGTCCACACGAGATCAATCATATCGTCAAATCATCGTCTGGCGACAAGAACTTGCTTGTCGGGCAACTGGAACGATATGAGCAACTCGGTTTGCAATATCTGCAAAATTATAGCCAGTAACGCAGGCAAAAAGGAGTGTATCAAACTACACTCCTTTTTTTATTGTATACGGATTATTTTGTTATGATATAATACAGCTTGACTATCTAAATAAACACAAAATCATCAATTTTATCGATAATTATTAGGAGGGGTTATTTTTAATGCTGGTGCATGAACTCATTTTCCAAGGCGATCCCGCCGCAGTTGCTTTCCAGACTGCTACCCCTGTCAGCTACGCACAATTGCAGACCGAGTATCAAAACTACCGCAATTATTTTCATCATCAGGGAATTCGCAGCGGGCAGAACGTCGGCCTATTTTCCCGCAATTCGGTCGAGTATGTATATTGCTACATGGCTTTGACCAGTTTGGGCGCCGTAGTGGTTCCGTTAAACTTTCAGCTGACCAGCCGGGAAGTCGCTTACATCGTGAAAGACTCGGAAATGACTCACCTGGTTACCATGGAGCACTTGTCCTTAGCCGATGAACTGGCCCATCACGAGTACAATGTTGATGTCAAACAGCTGATTATCGCTGATTTCCAAGCCGAAATCACAGGACAGGCACTTACTCCGGCGCCGGTTCTTACAACGATCGATGCTGATACCCCTTGCGTCATCATTTATACTTCCGGTACAACCGGCAATCCCAAAGGAGCAATCCTGACCCACGGAAATTTGGTCAGCAATGTCGATGCATTCCGCTCGGCTTTGCCCGCCACATCCGCTGCAGATAACATTTTGTGCGTATTGCCGATGTACCATTGCTTTGCCTGGACCTGCGCGGTCTTGATGCCGCTGCGTATCGGCGCTTCCATCACCATTTTGGAGGCTTTTTCGCCTAAAGAAACAATAGCTACCATCAAAGAAAAACAAGTGACCGTTATCTTCGGCGTTCCGCCCATGTATAACTATCTGAGTCGGATCGGTGAACCGGAGGATTTGGCCAGTGTCCGAATCTTCGTGTCTGGTGGCGCCGCACTGCCGCAAAAAGTAGCTGTACAATTCCAGCAAAAATATGGCATGCCTATATTGGAAGGGTATGGCCTTTCCGAAGCATCTCCAGTTGTTGCGCTCAACCCCGACCACAAAACCAAATACTGTTCGATCGGACGTGCACTTCCCGGACTCTCAGTCCACGTGGTCAACAGCCGTGGCGAGACGCTTCCTCCCGGCGAGGTCGGCGAATTGGTCGTGCAGGGCCCCAGTGTAATGCAAGGATATTACAACCTGCCGTTAGAAACGTCACGCGCCTTACGTAACGGCTGGCTGCATACCGGCGACATCGCCTACCAGGATATCGATGGATATTTCTTCATTGTTGACCGGTTAAAAGACATGATCATCATCAATGGCGAAAATGTCTATCCCCGGGAAATCGAAGAATTGCTTTATGCTTTTCCCGGAGTCATCGAGGCTGCAGTAATCGGCAAGCCTGATACTTTGCGCGGGGAAGCAGTCTGTGCTTATATCGCGATGGAGGATGGCGCAACCTTTGACCGCAAGGCAATCCGTGAATACCTCCAGCCCTTGCTTGCCGCCTATAAGTTGCCGCGCGACATTATCCAGGTAGACGCCCTGCCCAAAAACAAAACCGGGAAAATCATGAAAAGACTTTTGCGCGAACAAGTTACCAACGACCTCAATACCTGCCAAACCGGCTGATTGTCGCAAGGCCGGGACTTAGATGCAACGGATATAAAACCACGGGTCCCGCAGTGCGGGACCCGTGGTTTTTGTTCTATAGTTCCGGCTTTTTTATTCCGAAAAAAGTTCTCACTCCCGCGGGCAGGAATCTTCTTACTTCTGTCTAATAATCATTAATGTGGAATATTGTATTTCATGGTTCAACATAGAAAGGGAGGAACCAGCGTGGCAGATATTAAAGGGTCGGAAATTATTGAGCACTTTACCCAAATTGCTCCTTTCATCAATGACATTATCCCCGGTGACATCGGCGTTACCGTTGCACGCAATGGAAAATACACGTTATACATCCCAGCCGATTCATTGAATCTCGGTACAAAGCCAGGCGAAGAGGTTCGGTCAGGCGGTACAAAACAGGCAATGGAGACAGGCAAGCAGGTTGTGCGCTTGATTCCCAAGGAAAAATCGGCTTATGGCGTCGGTTACCTGGTTTGCGCCACCCCTTACTTTGATGATGGTGTACTGGCCGGCGTGATAACCATAACTCAGAGCACGGCCCAATTTGAAAAAATTAATGGCGCGGCAACCGACTTGGCCGCTTCATCCGAAGAGCTTTCCGCCAGCATTCAAGAGCTGGCCAGTCGAGCATCGCAACTTTCTGATACAAGCAAAGATTTGGACAGCTTAAGTCGCGAACTCATCGCCAATGCAAAAAAGACCGATGAAATTGTCGGTTTCATTAAACAGGTTGCCGGTCAAACCAATTTGCTCGGATTAAATGCCGCGATAGAAGCAGCCAGGGTCGGCGAAGCCGGCAAAGGATTCGGTGTTGTTGCCGAAGAAGTCCGCAAGCTTGCAGCAGCCAGCGCTGAATCAGTCAAAACGATTTCCGGCGCATTGGGCAATATTGCGGCATCCATTACCACACTCTCGCAAAAAGTACGAGAAATCGAACAAAATGCTTCCGGGCAAAGTGCGGCAGTCCATGAAATGGCTAATGCCAGCCAAGAACTTGCATCCATGGCCAGTAACTTATCTGATGCGGCTAAAAACTTGTACGAACTCGATTGATTGAAATATCAGCCTTATTTTTCAGCCTTTGCAGCTTGCGAAGGCTGTTATTGTTTTGTTTGATTTTTCATAACACTCTTGATATAATTCCTCGTAGCGTTACGTCAACTAGGAGGTTATCGGTTTGCGCGTCATTATTATCGGTGCAGGCAAAGTCGGATTCAAGCTGGCAGAAAAACTGTCCGAAGAAGGCCATGAAGTATTGGTAATCGAACAAAACGAAGATCGCCGAAAAATTCTCCGCGAGAATCTCGATGTTTTGGTTTCCGGAGGAAACGGCGCCAGCCCGCGTGTATTGTCAGATGCCGGAATTACACATACAGACCTGTTAATCTCTGTCACCGATCAGGATGAGGTAAACATGCTGGCCTGTATGGTGGCAAAACGGGCTGGCGTTGCCCGAACAGTGGCTCGTGTCCGCAGCCCCGAGTATGTACAAAAGGATCAGGCCCTGTTCCGCGAGTGGATGGGGATTGATCTGCTGATAAATCCCGAAATGGTTACTGCGCTGGAAATCCTGCAAATATTAAAAACACCGGCCGCTTTAGATGTTGAAGAGTTCGCCGAAGGCCTTGTCCGGCTGCTGGAAGTCAAGCTGCGACAAGACTCTCCTTTATCCAACATTCCATTAAAAAAGCTCACTTTGCCTGCTAATATTCTGGTTGTCGGCATATTGCGCCAGGACAAAATGATCATTCCGATGGGTGATGACGTTTTACTGCCAGGCGACCATGTCTTTTTCATCGGCGAACATGATTCCATTGTTGATTTCGAAGGTCAATTCGCAAACAAACGATCCAAGGTGGAGCGAGTATTCATCGTCGGAGCTGGACGCGTTGGACGTAACCTGGCCTTATTGCTTGAACAAAATGGCATTTCGGTTAAAATCATCGATAATGATTCTGAACGCTGTGATATGACCGCCTGCATGCTAAACAAGAGCATCGTTCTGCGCGGCGATGGTACCGATATCGATCTGCTGAAACAAGAAGGCGTCGGCGAAGCAGATGCGATCGTCTGCCTCACCAATGACGACAAGCTAAATCTGCTCGTCGCATTGCTTGCCAAGCGCCTCGGCGCAAAGAAAAGCTTTGTGAGGGTTGGGCGCAGTGAATATGCTTCGATTATGGAACAGGTTGGCGTCGATGTCGCGCTTTCGCCCCAATTTCTCACCGTCGGCGTTATCCTGCGGTTCATTCGCAAAGGCGATGTTGTGGCAGTTATGCTGTTCGATGGCGCTAAAGCCGAAGCCATGGAGGTCATCGTACCAAGCGACAGTAAAATCACCGGCAAATCTTTGGCTAGCATCACCATGCCGCCTCAATCACTCATCGGTATGGTCGTCCGCGGTGGCAAAGCATTGATTCCTGATGGAAATCTAATATTGAAGGAAGGCGACCGAGCGATCATATTCACATTGCCAGATACGGCACAAGAAGTTTCCGCCTTATTTCACCGGGGTTAATCACCATGGATTATCATTTTACGCTATCGATTATCGGTCGGCTCACATTTGGTTATGGCCTGTGCATGCTAATCCCTTGTCTGTATTCTTTTTCCCAAAACGAAACTGCCTATTTGTCAATTTTTTTCGCCGCCTGCGTCGCCTTGCTGCTCGGATCGGGAATGGCGTTGCTACGGGGCGAGCGCGCCCATCTTGGAATCCGTGAAGGGTTTGCCATTGTGGGAGGCAGCTGGGTTTTGGCATCGTTACTCGGCGCATTGCCCTACACTTTTTCCGGTGTACTACCCAATTATGTCGATGCGGTATTTGAAACCGTATCCGGGTTAACTACCACCGGAGCGTCGGTAATCAGCGACCTTGATATCGTGCCGAATGGAATTTTGCTCTGGCGCAGCATTACCCACTGGCTTGGCGGCATGGGCATCATTGTGTTGTTTATTGCGTTCCTGCCGGAAATAGGGGCAGGCGCAATCCATATGTTCCGGGCGGAAGTCCCCGGCCCCACCGCCGACAGGGTTGCTCCCCGCCTGCGCGACACCGCTGTTGCCTTGTGGGGCATCTATACGGTGCTTACAGTAATCCAAATTATCCTATTGGTCTTGGCGGGAATGTCTTTGTTTGATTCAGTAAACCACACTTTTGCCACAATGGCGACAGGCGGCTTTTCTACCAAAAACAACAGCATCCTTTATTACGACAGTCTTGCGATTGAGTTGATTATTGTATTGTTCATGACCATCGCCGGTGGCAACTTTGGCCTATATTTTATCGTGTGGAAAAAAGGCTTGAAAGCCCTGTTACATGACTTGGAGTTCAAAGTATATCTTGGCATTTTAAGCTTGGCGACCTTGTTCATGGCCGCCAACCTTGTAACAGCTAGTGGACAGTCCACTGGACAGGCGCTACGCGACTCATTGTTTACTGCTTCTTCTGTTATGACCACTACCGGTTTTGTCACCGCCGATTTTGACAAATGGCCGGCTTTCTCGAAATTGATATTATTATCGCTTATGTTTATTGGCGGCTGTGCCGGTTCAACGGCAGGCGCAATCAAAGTAGTACGATTCATATTGCTCGGCAAACAATCCTGGGCGGAATTGCAGCGCGATTTGCATCCCCGCATGGTAATCAGCGTCAAAGTGGATGGTCAGGCAGTAGCGCCTTCCATACTACAAGTCACCGGACAATTCTTCTTTATTTACATGCTTACTTTTGTTGTGGCTGTCCTATTGGTTTCTGCCGCCGGCATGGAAGCTTGGGATGCCATCGGAGGCGTGGCTGCAACTCTCGGCAACGTTGGTCCCGGTTTTGGTGTCGTCGGACCGACAACGACCTATAGTACTCTATCCGACTTTATCAAAGTAGTGCTAACAGCCTGCATGCTGTTAGGCAGACTGGAACTGATGACATTGCTTGTCTTCCTCCGTCCGGAGTTTTGGCGGGCCCATCGCAATTGGTAATATTGCCGCTAGCAAAAATTCACTTCCGGGTTCACACAGGTTTTTAAAGGCTTTTTCGCCAGCCCTAATACTAAATTTTCAGCTGCCAGCATCGCCATCCGGTTGCGCGTTTCAATCGTTGCGCTGCCAATGTGAGGTGTAACAAACACATTGGGCAGTTGCAACAATGGATGGTCTGCCGGGATCGGCTCGGGATCGGTAACATCAAGAGCACAACCGGCAATCACACCGTTTTTCACAGCTTCATACAGTTCTTGCGTCTTCACAATGGCGCCACGGGCCGCGTTAATAAAAAACGCGGTCTTTTTCATTCTGGCAAACTCTGCGCCGCCGAACAAACCAAGCGAGTCATTGTTCAATGGAACCAATACCACAACAAAGTCCGACCGTTCAAGCAGTTCAGCAAATTCTACATAGACCGCGCCATTTTCTTCCCCGGGACTGCGGCGGCGGCGATTATGATAAATGACATTCATGCCGCTGGCCATTGCCCGGCGCGCTACCGCTGAACCAATTTGTCCGAGCCCGACCATACCGAGAGTTTTACCAAACAGGTCAACCCCCAGAGGGATTGGTTGCGTTGGTGTCCAGCGGCCTTCCTGCACGATTTTCAGACTTTCCTTAAGCCGTCGAGCCGCCGACAGAATCAATAAATAGGTCAGGTCAGCCGTGGCTTCCGTCAACACACCCGGGGTATTGCCGAATGGTATTCTCCGTGCAGTGCAGGCAGCCACATCGACATTGTCATAACCGACTGAACTTTGAGCGATTACCCGAAGCTTTGGTGCATGAGTCAACAATTCGGCATCCACCTTGACCGGTTGTCCGCCTATTGACATCAATCCCTCCGCATCAGCCAGCCATTCCAGCAACAAATGCCGCGGCATTACTCCCGGTTCATCCCAAGATTTCACTTCGCAGTGTTGTCGAATGAATTGTTCAGCTTCCGGCATCGGCTTGCCTGTCATAACGATTTTCCCTAATTTCATTATTGATATCCTCCCCTATACTCAATTCAAACCTCAAAACCATTTTGATTATTTTCGTGCAAAAAGCATATTATCCTGCTCAACTGATCCCTAGACCTTTTGCGAACAGGAAAAAACGCTTACTGTTGATCACATATATATCCTGCAGGGATATTCTATCGCCCAAAAATCCATCCTTATATGCTAGATCATATTAAGAAAAATTCGCGTATAATTTAATTAGTTAATATTGTGCATATTTTCACACATTTCAAGGAGGATAAGCAAGTGCGTTATGCA
>CAYLSL010000013.1:0-31280 GCA_964386615.1 uncultured Veillonellaceae bacterium | reverse complement strand
TCCGGCGGCAATCCGATATCCTTGTTCCAAATTTCAAATGCCTCGTCATCATCCGTATAGATGGTAATCCATAATTTATCCGGCGCCAGTGCCAGTTCTTTAGTGACAAATTCCCAGGCCCAGGCAATCGCTTCTTTCTTGAAATAGTCGCCAAACGAAAAATTTCCCAGCATTTCAAAAAAAGTATGGTGCCGGGCAGTACGGCCGACATTTTCAATATCACCGGTACGGATGCAACGCTGCGACGTGGCGATCCGCAGTTGCGGCGGTTTCATTTTGCCGGTAAAGAACGGCTTGAACGGAGCCATGCCGGCGCCGATCAACAATAGACTCGGGTCATTATCAGGGATGAGCGGATAACTGGGCAGAATCAGATGTTCTTTCCCAGCAAAGAACTGCAGGTACTTTTGTCTCAATTCATTTCCGGTCATGTTTTTACCTCCCATTGGCCTACAGGGCGTATTCTAAAGAATTATACACAATTTTACGAACCATTGTCAATTTGCGGTATTGAAGCAAAAAGCTCGAGGTTGCGTTACAACCCCGAGCTATCAACCCTGTAGTTTTCTTTTCCCGTCTATTTGGCAGGATGCTTGGCGATATAATCCTTGATCGCAGCATGCACGGCATCTGCTGCCAGGTTCGAACAGTGCATTTTTACCGGTGGTAAACCATCCAGAGCTTCGGCAACAGCTTCATTGGAAACACGCAGTGCTTCTTCCAATGTTTTTCCTTTAACCATTTCAGTCACCATGCTGCTGGTGGCGATTGCAGCGCCGCAACCAAACGTCTGAAATTTGACGTCTTCGATGATCCCGTTCTCCACTTTGAGAAAAATCTTCATGATATCGCCGCATTTGGCATTGCCTACTTCACCAACGCCATCTGCGTCTTGCAGTTCGCCGACATTACGCGGATTGGAAAAATGGTCCATTACTTTTTCTGTATACATAACTCATGACCCCCTGATTTCACATTCTGATTCTTTACATGAAGCCGATTCGCAACGCTGCGAACTTTGATTGCCGCGGGTCGCATACAAAGGTGACATGCTCCGCAGTCGCGCCACGATGGCAGGAAACTCGGCCAGGAAATAATCCACTTCGTCATCTGTTGTCAGCTTACTCAGACTAAGCCGGAGCGAGCCATGCGCCGTCGCATGATCGAGTCCCATAGCCAGCAGAACGTGCGATGGATCAAGTGAGCCGGAAGTACAGGCTGATCCGCTCGATGCAGCAATCCCTTTCATATCCAGGTTTAACAGCAGCGACTCACCTTCGACATAAATCACGCTTACATTCACATTCCCTGGCAACCGCTGTGTTGGGTGCCCGTTTAATTTGATTTCCGGCACGTTTTCCATAATACCTGCCAGCAATCGGTCACGCAGACGCTGGGTCCGGTTGATTTTTTCCGTCATTTCGGCCAGTGCTTTTTCCGCTGCCATTCCCAATCCTACAATGCCGGGAACATTTTCCGTACCTGGACGCATGTGGCGTTCCTGACCACCCCCCTGTTGCAGGGAACGGATCCGGACTCCTTTACGGACATACAAGGCGCCAATTCCTTTCGGTGCATGGAATTTGTGTCCAGACATCGTCAACAGATCAATATTCATTGCCTTTACGTCAATAGGCCAGTTGCCGACCGCCTGCACTGCGTCCGTATGAAAATAGATTCCATTTTCTTTGGCCAGTGCGCCAATTTCGGCAACCGGCTGGATCGTGCCGACTTCATTGTTGGCAAACATGATGCTGATCAGAATCGTATCCGGCCTGATCGCGGCCTTTAATGTCTCAACATCCACCCGGCCAAATTCATCGACCGGTAGAATCGTGAGGTCAAACCCTTCTTTTTTCAATGCTTCGCACGGTTCGAGAACCGCATGATGTTCGATTGCCGATGTAATGATGTGGTTGCCGCGGCTGCGATTGGCATAAGCTACGCCTTTGATTGAAATGTTATCACTTTCCGTGCCGCCGGAAGTAAAGAAAATTTCGTTAGGTTGCGCTCCAATCAGTTTTGCGACCTGTTCACGGGCAACATCAACTGCTTTTCTGGCTTCACGGCCAAAAGCATGAACACTGCCCGGGTTGCCGAATACATCAGTCATATAGCCGAGTACAACCTCAGCAATATCTTTATCAGTAGAAGTCGTCGCTGCATTGTCGAAATAAACCCTTTTCATATGTCCTGTTCGCCTCTTTCCTTTTCATTCGTTTCGGATATTTCCCTACATAGGGAAACTAGTGAAATGGAGTCTAACGTAACATTGATGCTGTCACTCATTTTCTGCCAAATATCCCGTCTGTTGCATTCACAGGTCTTCTCGCAATAGGGATTATTTTCGCCGCGGTCTGCCAACAGGCAATCAACGGGTGCGATCGGCCCTTCCATCGCCCGGACAATGTCACCGACACTTATGGTTGCCGGATCGCGGGCCAAAACATACCCTCCTTGTGCGCCACGAATGCTGTGAACAACACCCGCTTTACGCAAACTGGACATCAGTTGTTCCAGATAATGCTCAGATACTTGTTGTCTGGCTGCCACACTGCGGAGAGCCACAGGACCCTTGCCGTAATGCTCCGCCAAATCAACCATTGCTGCAAGCCCATATCTGCTTTTAGTTGAAACTTTCATACCGGCTCCTCTTATTCCGACTAGTTTAATCGGATTTATATTTAAAATATAACATACCCGTTTAAAATAGTCAAAGCAGTTTTAGAAAAAAATTACCGATAGTCGAAATCACGCATCTATTTCTTATCCCGCAGTTTCCGTCGTTCCTGCATCAGCGCAGCAATATCCTTTTCTTTCCCGTATTCTGTCGGTTGATAATAAACAGCTCCGGTTAACGCATCCGGCAAATATTGTTGACCGACAAATCCGGTCGGGTAATCATGCGGATACTTATAACCTTTACCATGCCCCAACAACTGGGCGCCCCGGTAATGACTGTCACGCAAATGGGCCGGCACCGCTCCGCAATCTCGGTCGCGCACGTCTGCCATTGCCCGGTCAATCGCCAGATAAGCCGCATTACTCTTTGGCGCCGCAGCAATATAAGCCACTGCCTGTGCGATTGGAATCCGCGCCTCCGGCCAGCCTACAAGTTCCGCCGCCTGCATGGCGGCTACTGCCAGCACCAGTGCAGTCGGATCTGCATTACCCACATCCTCGGCCGCGCAAATCACAATACGACGGGCAATAAAGCGGGGATCTTCGCCGCCTTCGATCATCCGGGCCAGGTAATGCATCGCCGCATCGGGGTCCGATCCGCGCATGCTCTTGATAAATGCTGAAGTGATATCGTAATGGTTGTCGCCTTTTTTGTCGTAAGCCTGGAATTTTTCCACTGCCACGGTTTCCACAACTTCCCGGGTCAGGACGACCGCCGGGGCCGTCTCGTCGGTTTCCGCAGCCAGCATCAATACCATCTGTTCCAGCAGGTTCAACGCCACCCGGGCATCGCCGCCCGCCCGGTCCGAAAGCAGCCCCAGCACATCATCCGCGGCAACAACCTGAAACGCTCCCAGTCCCCGCTCTTGGTCCGCCAACGCCGCTTTTAAAATCCCGATGATTTCGTCGCGCGATAGCGCCTGCAGCCGCAGCACCCGCATGCGGGAAAGCAACGGTGAATTGACTTCGAAATAAGGATTTTCTGTCGTCGCACCAATCAGGGTAATCGTGCCATTTTCCACATGCGGTAATAAAGCATCCTGCTGCGACTTGTTGAAACGATGAATCTCATCAATGAACAAAATGCTGCGGCGATTGGTCCGCAACAATCGTTCCCGCGCCTTGTCAACCGCTTTGCGGATATCGGCAACTCCTGCAGCAACAGCATTCATTTCTTCAAAATGGGCGCCGGTCGAATGCGCCACAATATTCGCTAGTGTCGTTTTGCCTGTGCCGGGTGGACCAAAGAACAACAAAGAGGGCAGCGAGTCGGACTGAATCACCCTGCGCAAAAACCGTCCCTGTCCCACCAGTTCAGTTTGTCCGATAAATTCATCCAGTGTGCGGGGACGCATCCGCAAAGCCAATGGCTCGGCTTTCTGGGTCAGAGCCGATAGTTGATCCGCAAACAGGTCCACGGTTAGCCTTTTTTCAGCAGTCGGTTCAGCGTATCAACCACCCGACTGATATCCGCCGCTGTAATGCCATTGTGCGTAACCATGCGAATCCGATACTCGCCAAACACACTGGCCAAAATCCCCTGCTTCTTCAGTTTTGCCGCGAAATCAATTGCTTTTATACCCATGCGGGAAACATCAATCATTACGATATTCGTCTGAACCGTCGTCAAATCAATGGCAAATCCAGCAGTCGCCAAGGACTCCGCCAAAAACCGGGCGTTTGCATGATCTTCCGCCAATCGATCAACCATACTGCGCAAGCCGACAAGGCCGGCTGCCGCTAATATCCCCGCCTGACGCATGCCGCCGCCGAGCATCTTGCGGTAACGGCGGGATTTTGCGATAAAATCGGCCTTGCCGACAAGCAAGCTGCCAACCGGCGCAGATAAACCCTTGGACAGGCAAAACTGGACCGAGTCGGCATACTGGGCAATCTTGTCGACAGTTACCCGCTGAGCCACCGCAGCATTAAATATACGCGCCCCATCAATGTGCACTGGAATTTTGTTTCGATCAGCCACTTTACGAATCGCTGCCAGTGTATCCAACGGATAACAGGTTCCGCCGGCCCGATTATGAGTGTTCTCAAGGCAAATCAGCCCGCTGCGCGGTTGGTGAATATCCACGGGACGAATTGCTGCTTCGATTGTTTCGGCGCTAAGGATCCCCTTCACGGACGGCAGTGTACGTGGTTGCACACCAGCCAGCACAGATATGCCCGCCACTTCAGAATAATATAAATGTGCTTCCGCCTCACAAATCAATTCGTCGCCGCGCCCAGTATGCGTCATCACGGCTACCTGATTGCCCATCGTACCGCTACTCACAAACAGACCGGCCTCTTTTCCCATCATGCGGGCGCCGAGCTGCTCCAATTCAATGATTGTCGGGTCTTCTTCATACACATCGTCGCCCACTTCTGCCTGAAACATCGCCTGGCGCATTTCCGGCGTCGGTTTGGTCACGGTATCGCTGCGCAAATCAATAATTTCCATCGTTGTCACAATCCTCTCCGCTTAATCGCAATCCTATTGTATTTTAATGAGCAAAAAAAATACTACTCTTATTATTTCGGTCACTTCGTCAGCATTCCTGCCAAAACAGTAAACGAAAAAAGAGTAGAAAAATCCCCGCGATGCCGTTTAACCCGTGTTTTGAACCTGCCTAAAGCAGGTGGGTGCGTGCCTGTCCACCTAATGAGTCCCCGAACTAGCAGGGCATTCGCGCAGCGGCCAGAGTCAATGCTCCCGATGTGAAAGTGTTGGATCAAAACAATGGGTCTATACGCACACAGCAGGGACAAGGATGAGTTATGCAATTATTCTCTCTACTATGAGTGTATCAGACTGCAGCCTGACTGGCAACAGCTTAACACGATATTACTTCTGGGTCTTCTTGGCAGCGACTTCAGTCCGGATCGACAATTCTTTCAGCTGCCGCAACGATACTTCCGACGGCGCCTGCGACATCAGGTCGGTCGCACTTTGCGTTTTGGGGAAGGCGATAACATCGCGGATCGACGAACGCTTTGCCATCAACATGATCAAGCGGTCCAGGCCAAAGGCAATTCCACCGTGGGGCGGTGTGCCAAATTCAAAGGCTTCCAGCAGATAACCGAACTTTTCATTCGCTTCTTCTTCGGTCAGGCCGATTGCCTTAAATACCTTTTCCTGCACATCGCGCTGGAATATCCGGATACTGCCGCCACCGATCTCGGTCCCGTTCAGCACCATGTCATATGCTTTGGCTTTAATTTTGCCAGGATCAGATTCAAGGTACTGGATATCTTCATCCCGCGGCGAAGTGAACGGGTGGTGCATCGCGACATAGCGTTTTTCTTCTTCATCATATTCAAACATCGGGAAATCAAGCACCCAGGCAAAGGCCAGCTTGTCAGGGTCGATCAGGTTCATTCGGCGGGCCATTTCCAGTCGCAATTGGCCCATCGCATTGACAGCAACGGCAGGTTTGTCGGCAATGATCAGCACCAGATCGCCTTCTTCGGCTGCGGCCGCTTGGCGGATATTTTCCAGTTGTTCGTCCGAGAAGAACTTGGAAATCTGCGATTTTAGACCTTCCGCTGTATAACCGATCCAGGCCAGGCCTTTGGCGCCATACTGGCCGACATAATTGACCAGGCCGTCCAGCTCACGGCGGGGAATGCCGGCATTGCCTTTGACATTGATCCCTTTGATCACGCCGCCGGCGGCAAGCACCGATTCAAACACTTTGAAATCAGAACCTCGCATAATATCGGACAAATCGAAGATTTCCATGTCAAAACGCAGATCCGGTTTATCTGAACCATACTTTGCCATCGCTTCATCATAAGACAAACGACGCATTGGCAGGGAAAGCTCGGCGCCGATCGCCACCTTGAACACTTCGGCGATCATCTTTTCCATAATCGCCAACACATCATCCCGCTCGACAAAAGACATTTCGACATCCAATTGGGTAAACTCCGGCTGCCGGTCAGCACGCAGATCTTCGTCACGGAAGCAGCGCACAATCTGGAAATACCGTTCATATCCCGCCACCATCAGAATTTGTTTAAAAATCTGCGGTGATTGCGGTAATGCATAAAACTTGCCGGGATTGACCCGACTGGGTACCAGATAATCACGGGCGCCTTCCGGTGTGCTTTTCGTCAGCATCGGTGTTTCGACTTCGATAAAATCACGGCTGTCAAAGAAGTCACGCATTGTCTTGGCGACACGGTGACGCAACATCAGGTTATGCTGCATTTCCGGCCGGCGCAGGTCCAGATAGCGATATTTCAACCGGACGGTCTCATCAACATCCACATTGTCCTGAATGTAGAACGGCGGTGTTTTGGCCGGATTGAGAATCCGCAGCTCTTCACCGCAAATCTCGATTTCGCCGGTTGCCATGGCCGGGTTGACGGTTTCCGGTGAACGCAGACGAACGGCGCCTCTTACGCTGATGACAAATTCAGTGCGAATCGCATCGGCTTTGAGTAAGGCCGCCTGATTGATTTCTGGCGAAAACACCAATTGTATGGTTCCCGAGCGATCACGCAGATCAATAAAAATCAATCCGCCATGGTCCCGCTGCCGCGAAACCCAACCGCACAGCACTACTTCCGTTCCGGCATCCGACGCACCCAGTGCGCCACACGAGTGAGTCCGTTTCATTCCTGCCAGTGTATCCATTTTAACCGTTCAACTCCTGTTTCAATTGATTGATCGCTTCCGCAACCGGCATCACTTGCTGTTCACCAGTCGTCATATTCTTCAATGTCACCTGGTTCGATTGGATCTCCGTTTCACCAAATATGGCAACAAACTTTGCGCCAACCCGGTTAGCCTGTTTCATCTGCGATTTCATACTGCGCCCGCCATGATCCATATCGGCGCGAATTCCCTGATCGCGCAGCTGGCTCAGCAAACGAAACGCCGGCAGCACCGCTTCTGCTCCCATCGGAATAACCCAAACCGGCACTTCATCCTGCGCCGGCGGCAGTAATTGTTGTTTTTCCATCGCCAGCAACACCCGTTCCAGTCCAAGCGCAAAACCGATTCCCGGCGTCGCAGGTCCGCCGCATTCTTCGATCAGTCCGTCATAGCGGCCGCCACCACACACTGCACTTTGCGCGCCAAGCAGCGGGTACTGGATTTCGAAGGCTGTTTTGGTATAGTAATCAAGTCCGCGCACCAAACGCGGATTCAGTGTGTATTCAATGCCGGCAGCTTGCAGAAATTGCTGCAAACCGGCAAAGTGACCGTTGCATTCTTCGCAAAGGCAATCCACCATCTGCGGCGCTCCAGCCGACAAGCGGTTGCATTTTTCTTCCTTACAGTCAAGTATCCGCATCGGATTACGCTCAAACCTGGACTGGCAATTTTCGCACAGCTCAGCCTGCTTGTCGCGCAAAAATTCCTGCAGAACCAGGCGGTACTGCGGACGGCACTTCGGACAGCCGACCGAATTGATCATCAACTGTAGATCGGACAATCCCAGGCTCTCAAAATAACGCACTGCCAGTGCAATAATTTCTGCATCAACGGAAGGACCGGCTGGGCCAATCGCTTCAATGCCGAACTGATGAAACTGACGCAATCGTCCTGCCTGCGGCCGGTCATAGCGAAACATCGGACCAATATAAAACAATTTTGCCGCCTGCCCATCGGCGCCCAGCTTCTGTTCCAGATAGGAGCGCACGACTGCAGCCGTATTTTCCGGCCTTAGTGTCACACTGCGGCCACCCCGGTCAGTAAAAGTATACATCTCTTTTTGCACTACATCGGTCGTTTCGCCGATGCCTCGCAAAAACAACTCCGTATGCTCAAAAATCGGCGTTCTTATCTCACCGTAATGATAACGGTCGCAAATCGATCGCGCCGCTTCTTCGATCCGAAGCCAGTTTTTTGCCTCGCCAGGCGTTATGTCATGCGTGCCGCGTGGCCCTGATGTAAGCATGGGAGCCTCCGTTCCCGTTTCGGCCTAATCGGCCGCAAACAGATTCTTGATCAATTGTTCCCGCTTTAAAGCGAGTTCTTCGATTCTACGTACATATGTAGCAATATCTTTGGGAAAGAAACAACCGTCCAACCGCCAGGAATCAGGATACACCGCCTTGGTTGTCGCCGAAGGTCCCATGCCCAGGATCGTCCGCCGTTCTTCAATGATATCAACATTATAGACGCATTCGGCGCCTGGCCGGGCATAGCCGACATTTTCCTGACTACCGGGTGAATTCTTCTGTCGATAGATGTAATAGGGCAACAGGCCGGCAAGCCGGATGTCTTGAGCAGAACTTTCCACCATCTGCTGCACCACACTGCTCTGCGGCAAATCGCCACTCTCAGCATTTTCATACAGGGCCGCACGCCGCTTCAGGGCGAGTGTATGCACGGTAATATTCTCCGGCGCCAGCGCCAAAACCTGAGACAGTGATGATTGTAAATCCAGTAGTGTCTCGCCGGGCAATCCGGCAATCAGGTCCATGTTGATCTGAGCAAAGCCTGCTGTACGAGCCATGGCAAAGGCACTGAATATCTGTTCCACGGAATGGTTGCGTCCGATCCGGTCCAATGTGCGCTGCTGCATAGTCTGCGGATTGACGCTGATCCGTGTGGCGCCCGCTTGTTTTATCATTTGCAGCTTAGTGGCTGTAATACTGTCCGGCCGCCCCGCTTCCACAGTGAATTCCTGCAAGGCAGGGATATCGAAAGAACCAGTAATCCAGTTCAACAAACGTTCCAGCATTTCTTCCGGCAGACATGTCGGTGTCCCGCCGCCAATATAAAGCGATCGCACCGTCAGCCCATAAATACTCAACAATTTTACCACAGCTTGTATATCCTGTCCAATTGCCGCCATCAGGCAAACAATCTGCTCCTTGTCCGCCGGCAAAAGCGCCGAGGGAAAGGAGCAGTAAACGCAACGGGATAAACAATACGGGATACCCAGGTACAGGGAAACCGACCGGCTTTCCTGCCCGGCATTCTCCGGTGTCGGAATCAGGCTGCGGTTACGCAGGGCAACCTCGGTCAACAACGCGGCTTTCGCCTTCGAAACACCATATCGGGTCTGGATAAACTGTTGGATATCTGTAGGCGACTCCCCTTGATCCAACCGACGATGGACAATTTTGGCCGGTCGGACACCGGTCAGAATACCCCAGGGAGACTCATTGGTCATTGCGCTTGCGACAGGTACTACAATAGCCATAAAACTTGACCTGATGGTCGGTAATCTCAAAATCCGCCGTCCGCGAAACAAATCCTTCCAACGTCTCCATCAAGTCGTCGCCGAACTCCAGCACTGCGCCGCAGGAAAGGCAAATCAAGTGGTGATGGGCATGCGTTGAGTCGCCGGTTGCCAGCTCATAGCGGCTCTTTCCGTCGCCAAATTCAATCCGGTGCAAAAAGCCAAGTTCTTCGAGCATCTCAAGACTCCGATACACCGTCGCCAAGCCAATGTCAGGTGAATCTACCTGCAAGAGCGAATAAACATCCTCTGCACTAAGATGCTTTTCCTGATTATCGACAAAGGTCTGCAAGATTGTTTGCCGCTGCGGCGTCACCTTATAATGTTTTTCGCGAAATCTGCGACGCAAATCGGCCATATCAATTGACATGAAACCTCACCTGACTTTCTTGTTCTTTCTTACTGGATGAAAGGATTCTGCCGCCGCTCCCAACCAATCGTGGTAGCCGGACCGTGCCCGGGGTAGGCTTTCACCTCATCGTCCAGCGTCATCAGTTTTGTTTTAATGCTGTTAATCAGTTGACTGTACGATCCACCGGGAAAATCGGTCCGACCGATCGATTCGGCGAACAACGTATCGCCAACAAATACCGTTTTATCAAATAATAAACTGATGCCGCCAGGGGTATGCCCCGGTGTATGCAGCACCGTAAGCGAAAAATCGCCAATCGGCAGTACCTCGCCATCAGTCAGCAACCGGTCGGCCTTGCCACAACTGGTGGCGCCGCCCAGAAAAGCGGAGAGATTGCGCGATCCACTGCCCAACATGTCGGCATCGGCACTGTGAATCCAGATCGGCGCACCGGTCGCTTCCTGCACTTTCACATTGGCCAGCACATGATCGGCATGTCCGTGAGTATTGATAATTGCTTCAACCAATAACCCTTCCCGCGAAACGGCCGCCAGAATTTTGGCCGCATCGCCGCCGGGATCGATGATTACTGCTTTTTTCGTATTTTCACAATAGGCAATGTAACAATTTGTCCCCAGACTACCTACTTCCAGTTGAATGATCTTCATCACTAGAACCCCCTGTTAAAAACTTTTCCGACTGTCAATCAACAATGTCACCGGACCCTGGTTTTCCAGCGTCACAACCATCTCAGCCTGAAATTTGCCGCAAGCCACCTCTACCCCTTGAGCCCGAAGTTCCTGGACAAATTTTTCATACAAACAGCGGGCCGTTTCCGCCGGCGCCGCCAGATCGAATCCCGGTCGTCGGCCCTTGCGACAGTCGCCGTACAGCGTGAACTGCGATATCGCCAGAACCTGTCCCGCAATATCAAGCAGCGACCGATTCATTTTACCGGCATCATCTTCAAAAATTCGCAAGTTTGCTATTTTCTCGGCCATATACACAGCGTCCGCTTCATTGTCATCGCGACCCACGCCGAGTAACACCGTCAGTCCTGCCGCCGCCCTCCCGATGCATAGCCCCTCGACGCTGACTGTGGACCAGCCGGTCCGTTGCACTACCGCCCGCATCAGTTCAGCCCCGAAGAAGCAGCCCGATGTACGGCAAAAACATCCCTGACCCGCTTCATCTTGGCCATGATGTTCTCCAGCTGATTGGTATTGCGGGTGTCAATGCACAAGCTAATCGTTGCATGCTTGTCTTTGAAGGTCTTGGCATTGACGGTACTGGCATTGATCTTGTGCTCCGACAATACCATCATGATGTCGGTCAACATGCCTGGCCGATCCATTGCCGTGATTTCAATCGAAACTTTATAGAGATCATCAGTGGAAGTATCCCATTCCACTTCAATCATCCGTTCAAATTCGTCCGGTTCGGCGGAAATGTTCGGGCAATCGGCCCGATGCACCGATACGCCACGGCCCCGCGTGATATAGCCGACAATCACATCGCCCGGCACCGGGTTGCAGCAACGGGCCAAGCGTACCATCAATCCGCCTTCGCCCTTGACAAGGATGCCGTGGCTGCCTTTGCTCTTTGACCGCTTCGGTTTAAGTTCGGCCAGTACCTGACTCATATCAGGCGGCGCCGTCTGTTTCTGTTCTTTTTTGTATTGCTCGATCAATTTTACCATAATGGCATGGACCGTAATACCGCCAAAACCAAGCGAGGCGTAAAGATCTTCTTCATTGGTAAAATTCATCCGTCGGGTGATTTCTTCCAGTCGGCCGCCTTTGATCAGTTCCTTCCACTCGTAACCAAGTCGTTTGCTGTCTTTTTCCAGCGCCTCGCGGCCTTTGACAATGTTTTCGTCGCGTTTTTCCTTTTTGAACCAGTTGCGTATCTTGTTGCGCGTTTCCGGCGAAGCCACAATATTGAGCCAGTCCCGGCTGGGCGTTCCCTGTTTCGAAGTGATGACTTCAACGATATCGCCATTGGAGAGTTTGGTTTCGAGCGGCACCATCCGGCCGTTCACCCGGGCGCCAACGCAGCGATGGCCCACATCGGTATGCACCCGATAGGCAAAATCGAGCGGCACTGAGCCAGCCGGCAAATCCAGTACGTCGCCTTTGGGGGTAAAAACAAAAACCTCGTCGGCAAAAACGTCCAGCTTCACCGATTCAACAAACTCATGGGGGTCGCGTAAATCCTGATGCCACTCCAGCAATTGCCGCATCCAGGAAAGTTTTTGGTCAAATCCCTTGTTGGGTCCTTTGGCGCCTTCCTTGTACTTCCAGTGGGCCGCAATACCAACTTCCGCAATATGGTGCATTTCAAAGGTTCGAATCTGAATTTCCAGCGGCTGTCCCTGGGTACCAATGACAGTCGTATGCAGCGATTGATACATGTTGGATTTTGGCACAGCGATAAAATCCTTGAATCGATTGGGAATCGGTTTCCATAAGGTATGCACGATGCCCAGCGCGCCATAACAGTCCTTAACCGAATCAACCAGAATGCGGACCGCCGACAGGTCATAGATTTCACTCAGTTCTTTACGGTCTTTCTGCATCTTCTTGTATATACTATAGAAATGCTTGGGGCGCCCGTCGATATCGGCGGGGATTCCGACTTCTTGCAGTTTATCTTTGAGAATAACCATCGCTTCGGCAATGATCGCTTCCCGTTCCTGCCGCTTCTGCCGGACCTGATCAACCAGTTCATAGTAGCGCTCCGGTTCCAGATAGCGAAATGAAAGGTCTTCCAATTCCCATTTGATATTGGAAATCCCCAGTCGATGCGCCAGCGGCGCAAAGATTTCCAGCGTTTCACGGGCGATCCGTTTTTGCTTCTCCGGCGCCATCGGTTTCAGCGTTCGCATATTATGCAGCCGATCAGCCAACTTGATCAATACCACACGAATGTCCTTGGCCATCGCCAAAAACATTTTGCGATAGTTCTCCATCTGTTGCTCTTCTTTTGACTTATACTCGATTCGACTTAATTTGGTAACGCCATCAACCAGAATGGCGATTTCTTTGCCGAAATCCTTCTCCAACTGTTCCAAAGTGATTGTCGTGTCTTCCACAACATCATGCAGCAATGCCGCTGCAATCGAGTCCGCATCGATCTGCAGTTCAGCCAGAATTCTTGCCACTCCCAGCGGGTGGTGGATGTAATCCTCGCCCGAGATCCGGTGTTGCCCGTCATGAGCCTGCGCCGCCATGGCAAAGGCTTTTTCCAATAGCGGAACAACGGATTCAGATTGATAACTGCGAACCCGCTCAATGATATCCGCTATATTGGGAATCTTTTCACTGGTCATGCGCCACCCTCACCCTGATCTTCCTTTTGTTCACGCCAGACCGATGGCCCGGAACTGCATCGCTCTTTGATAGTCATTATATTCCCAGCAACCGATAAATTTCCGTTCCTGGCCAATTTCAACCTGTTCGGCATTCTCCCACATGGCGAACGGGAAGTTGCGCCCGCCGACCGCCAATGTCCCCACTTTAGGACTGCCCGGCCGGTCCAGAATCCTGGCTTTGGAAACAGTGCCAGTCACTTCCCAGACAAATGGCGGAAATTTGTCACCGTGCGGTTCCATTTGCAATAAATTGTCGAAAAATAGTTCTGTCAGATCACTTTCCGTTAACCGACCATCGACCCAGCGGACCCTTTCCCAAGTATCCTGCGGCATCGCTGCCAATTCACCATCGATTGCCTGAAAAAACGGCTCTATATTTTTGCGTTCGATGTTCAGTCCTGCCGCCATTGCATGTCCGCCCCACTGAATCAACAAATGTTGATGCCGTTCAATGAGCGCAAACAAATCAATGCCGGGAATGCTGCGGGCCGATCCCCTCAGTATTCCTGTCACGGCAGTTTCTTCCGTATGCGCCATCACAAATGCCGGTCGGAAAAACTTTTCCGCCAGTTTAGAGGCAACGATACCAACTACGCCCTCATGAAACTCTCCCTGCACCAGTGATAAATATTCAAACCCTGCGGTTGACTCATCCGCCAACTGTCGCAAACCGGCCTGAATCGAATCTTCCTGCTCCCGGCGGCGCTCGGTATTAAATGTTTCGAGCTGTGCGGCGATTTCGGCGCAACGTTTCTTATCCCGCGACAACAGCCATTCGACAACCGGATCGGCGCCGTTTGTTTTATTCATCCTACCGGCTGCGTTAATACGCGGTCCGATCACAAAACCAAGTGTATAAGTATTGACCCTACGCCAGCCGCAAGCTTCACGCATCACTTGAAAAGCGGTCCTGGCGCCGCGTTCAATCTGACGCATCCCTTCGCGGACAAAATAGCGGTTTTCCGGCTCGTTGAGCGGCATAATGTCACAAACGGCGCCGAGCGCCACCAGATCAAGCAAATCCTTCATCAACCAGTCTGGACTGGGTTTGCCGTTTACTTCCCACAACCCCCGCATAAGCTGCCAAGCCACACAACAGCCGGAGACCGGCGCCAGCAGGCCTTGTGCAGAAAGACCGGGATGGACCACTGCCACTGCAGCGTCAGGATATTCTCCTTTTAGACCATGATGGTCCGTTACGATGACATCAATCCCCATTGTTTTCAGTCTGGCAATTTCAACACCGCTTGATACACCGCAGTCAACAGTGACAACCAGATTGGGTTGCAGGGAAATCAGGCGATCCAAGTTTTTCGCGTTCAGACCATAGCCTTCGGTAAAACGATCTGACAGCATCACCGCCGAGGAAAAACCATAATGGCCGGCCAGCCTGTGGAAAACTTCCTGGATTAACGCTGTGCCACTGGTTCCATCCACATCATAATCACCAAATACAACGATTTTCTCTTTGTTCTCAAATGCCTGCCGCAAACGGGTAACCGCTTTTATCATCTCATCGCCAAACTTGGCGGGATGCAATAAATCGGTCGTATTGGTCTGAAAAAACTGCTGCAGCCGCGCCTGCGAGCAAAAGCCGCGGGTCCAGAGTCCAGGCGCAAACAAAGGTGACAGCCCTGCGGTTGCAAGCCATTCATTCATTTGCGGTTCAACGGGCGCTTCTCGATATCTCCATTTCATAAAAGATATATATTCTCGCTAATCAGCCAATTATCCTTTTCTAGATCAGGATACAAAAATACATTATCCATTCTATCAAAAAAGGTCGAAAAAACTCCGGCAGAAACTGCCGGAGTTGCGGAAGCATGCAGAATTTATTTACGTTTCATCCATTCCGGAATTTCTAAGGTGGGGCCTTTAAATTTTGGAATCGGTGCAATTTCCGGTTGAGCAGCGGCACGAACCGACGGTTTGGTCCGTTTCGGTTCAAAGCCGGTAGCAATAATCGTCACGCGAATCTCATCGGTCATATTATCATCAATTACAGCACCAAAAATGATGTTGGCTTCCGGGTCAGCCATATCAGCGACCATGCTGGCGGCTTCATTGACTTCCAGCAAGCCCATGTCCGGTCCACCGCAGAAACTGAGCAAAACCCCCTTGGCGCCTTCGATCGAAGCGTCCAGCAGCGGGCTCTTGACCGCCTGTTCCGTAGCCATCATCGCCCGGTTTTCACCCCGACCGACGCCCACGCCCATCAATGCCGAGCCGGCATCTTCCATGATGGTTTTCACATCGGCAAAGTCGAGGTTAATCAGGCCTGGAATCACAATCAGATCAGACATGCCCTGAACACCCTGACGCAATACATCGTCGGCAATCCGGAATGCATCCATAATCGAGGCGCTCTTTTGCACGATCTGTAATAAACGGTCATTGGAAATGGTTATCAAAGCGTCCACCTGATCACGCATGCGGCCAACGCCCCATTCGGACTGGCTCTGGCGGCGGCGGGCCTCAAACATGAACGGACGGGTAACGACTCCGACAGTGAGTGCTCCCAGTTCTTTTGCACATTCAGCAACTACCGGCGCCGCACCGGTTCCGGTTCCGCCGCCCATGCCGGCAGTAATGAACACCATGTCGGCGCCACGCAGCGCTTTCATAATTTCATCGCGGCTTTCTTCCGCCGCTTTTTGCCCCACCTCGGGATTAGCGCCTGCGCCCAGTCCCTTGGTCAGTTTTTCACCAATCTGGATGCGATACGGCGCCAATGAGGATAATAGCGCCTGGGCATCCGTATTGATGGCAATAAATTCAACTCCTTTGACAGAAGAATTAATCATCCGATTTACAGCATTGTTACCGGCGCCACCGACACCGACGACTTTAATGGCGGCAAATGGTTCCGTATCGATTTCCAGTTCGAGTCCCGGCATAAACATAGCTCCTCCCGTATCCTTGGCATTATTTTTAAACTATATTCCACACAAAACAATTTATTCCTGCCGGCCTACAGTTTATCACTGGTAAGTTTATAAGAAAAAACAAATTTTCCCGCCAGAATCTGCTGAACTACCGCACTTTTTGCGATAGGTCCATGAGTCTCCGCTTCCATCGTCAGTTTTCCCGTTAACACCGTTACATCGTTAAGCATTGCCATTTGCTCGGCAATTTTTACCGGATCGGTACCCGCAGCTTTTTGCATCGCCTGCACCACAATCAACAACCCGTCAGCTGCCAGCACCGCATTGGGCAGTACCGGTTCTTGACCATATTTGTTGCGATACTCGGTAATAAACGACTGGATATCCGGATCATCCAAGCTTGTGTGAGAAACAAAATAGACTCCGTCCATCGCCTGACCGCCAAGGGTCAATATGTCCGGATGACTCCAACCATCACCACCGATGAATTGGGCCTTCAGTCCGAGATCGCGGGCCTGTTTGACCAATAGCGCCGCTTCTTTGTGCTGTGTCGGCACAAAAACCACTGCCGGATTCTCAACCAACAGTCGGTTCAAAATCGGACGAAAATCAGTGTCAGTAGCTTTGAAAGTCTCATTAGCCAGCACTTTTCCGCCCTGTTTGACAAAGTGTGTTACAAAATATGCCGCCGACACCGAGGACGCTTCTACTGCTGCATCATAAATTACCGCAGCAGTTTTTGCTTTAAGTTGCTGTCCGGCAAATCGGGCGGCAACCGCCCCCTGCCAGGAATCGCTAAACCCGGCGCAAAATGCATACGCCTTAACTTTGCCAGTATTAGCATCAATCGTGACTTTCGGACTGGTGACAGTTGTGGCAATAAAAGGAACCTTCGCCGGCTCCATTACCGCATTCATAACAATCGCACCACTAGTCTGCGACGGGCCGACAATCGCCAACACCCGGTCATGACTGGCGAGCCGTTGCGCCGCTTTGACAGTATCAGAAACGTCGCCACGGGTATCATGGGAAATAATCCTGATTTTTTTACCTGCGACGCCCCCGTTGGCATTCAGCTTGGCTGCGGTTATTTCCAGAGCATTCTTTTCCGCCTGCCCCAAAGGGGACAAATCACCGGTCAGTGCAGCCACATGACCGATTACAATTCCTTGTTCCTGTATCGCTGTCCCGGCAGAGCAGCCTGTCAGGCCCAGAACCACGATAATTGCAATCAGGCAAGTCGATCCAACCTTAGCCATTCCAGTCCTCACTTTAAAAACGAACTTTATTTTTTTAAGAAAAAACGACGAATAATTGCCAGGTTCTGAAAAATACGCAAACCAAATGCCAGTGAGGCAACATAATAAAGATCAATTCCCAAACGATCGCCAACAAAAACCAAAACCACAGCTAATAGGGCATTTACAAAAAACCCACTGATAAATACGGCGTTATCGAATTTTTCTTCCAAAGCAGAACGTAAGCCGCCAAAAACAGAATCCAGCGAGGCCAATAATGCCACCGCCAAAAACTTGCCATACTCCACCGGCATGCTTACTGGCGACATTATGCCAATGGCGATTCCAATCAATACTCCTACGATAGGCAACATCATTTCGTCAGTTCCTCCTTGAGCGGCTTGGCGAACTGATATTTGTGAGCCCCTTTGTATGACGCAATCTTGACCTTGGGTTGAGTTTTTACAGTAACCTGAATTCCCCAAAACTGCAAGGTTTCAATGACACCGCCACGCATCTTAAGCGAAGCTTCCAGGGTTTTGGGGTCACCAATCGCACGGATTTCATAGGGCGGAGTATGCCGGGTACTATTTACCGAAATCGTCGGCCCGGTACAGCGGATTTCAGAACCGACCACCAAGCGCTGGTCGTTGATTGATATTGCTTCGGCGCCTGCTGCCCAGAGCTCATTGATTACCTTAAGCATGTCATCATCATGAATTAAATATAAGTTCGGGTTTTCACCGGGTTTCATTGGACGTTTGCTGTCATCAATACTGACAACCACGCCGGGACCTTCCACTGGCAGATAACCGGCAGCCATGCGGAACAATTCGGCTTCTTTGGCAATGGACTCACTAATTGTCGAATTCTGCAATTCCTGTAATTGACGCAACGCAGTATCGCGTTCCTTTTCGGTTTGCCGTAGCCGCAACGACAAGTCTTCAGCACGTTGAAACGGGATGGTCGAACGAATATCCTGGGTCGTCCTAAACTGTACTGCCAGCATGACGCCTAACACCACGCAGACAAAAGCCAGGGCCACTCGCCCCTGTTTCAGGGCACTCAAAAAAATCCCTCCCTTGATTGTTATCTATATCCGGAACCTGAGTACCGGTTTTTCATGTACCAGATCGATGGATTCGACCGGTACGCCTTTGGAAGCAACTTCCTGTAGAATATCTTGTGTCAAGCGGGCCTTATCACGAACCCGTTCCATAGTACCCAGCCGAATTTTAATATTATCCAGTGTGATTACTGTAACCCCCTTTTGGGGACTAATGTTCACTTCGGAGATTTTATCACGGGTTTCCCGGTTCAGAGAAACCAAATATTCCAAAACACCGTGCACACCGGAGTCTCCGAGTTGGCTGCCCGGATAAACGCGACCCGCTTTATAACCGGTAATAAGCGGTGCTTCCATGCTTTTGAGGTTGCGGGAAATCGCCGTTACGGTCCCGGTCGCATCAATATCCAAAAAACCGTGCTGACTGGCCAGATAGGCAAGCGAACGCCGCTCTTTGACGTGAATGGTCAACGAGGCCGGCCATTCATAGGCAGTTGATACTTTCTCCACCCGCAGGTCATCACGCAGCAAACCGAAAAAACGTTTTGCATCCCAAAACCACAGTGCCCCCTGGTCAGCCGAGACTCCTGCCATTTGCAGAATTTCTTGCGTCGAAATTTTTTGGTTGCCCACTACGGTGACAGTCTGCAGATAAATAAACACCGGCCGGGTGTAGCACTGCCAGGCAGTAATAGCCGTGAGGATAAGAAAAAATAGGACCCACTCAAAAAACCAACGCGATCTTTTTCGTTTCTTTACATTCACGCTATTATCCATGCGCTTACTGTTCCAGTGTCAACAGCAAGATCCGTTCACACAATTCGGGGAAAGACATGCCGATAGCCGCTGCCGCTTTGGGCACCAGGCTGGTCGCGGTCATACCCGGGATGGTGTTGACTTCCAGGACATACGGATGATTTGACGGATCCAGCCGAACATCGACCCTGGCAATGCCAGAGCAATTGAGAATTTTGAATGCTGCCAGCGCCACTTCCTGGGTCAGGCGGGTTGTCGCTTCATCGATACGCGCCGGCACAAAATATTCAGTTGCTCCTTTGGTGTATTTTGCATGGTAATCATAGATTCCGGAATAAGGAACAATTTCTATGATCGGCAGTGCTTCCGGCTTAACGCCACCCAATATGCCGACTGTCAATTCACTGCCGTCAATGAATTCTTCAATCAGCACTTCCGTGTCATAAGTAAACGCTTTTTCCAAAGCTGCGGTTAATTCTGCCGGTTCCTGCACAATGGTCAGGCCGATGGTCGACCCCTGCGTGGATGGTTTGACGACGAACGGCGCCTCGAATTCATCCAAAATTGATGCCAGTACCGCTTCTCCTATCCCATCGCGCTTCTTCAGTAGTTGGTACCGCGGCGTCGGAATCCCGGCAGAAATAAACAAGCGTTTGGAAATCCCTTTGTCCATAGCCATTGCGCTTGCCAAAACCCCGGACCCGGTATAAGGAATACCGAGCAGTTCCAAAGCTCCCTGCAATTTGCCGTCTTCACCGTACAAACCATGCAACGCATTGAACACGATTTCAACCTGATTTTCTTTTAGTTGTTCAACAAAATGAACCGGATCCAGGTCAATGCCAACCACATTGTAGTTTTTTTCCTGCAAAGCGGCAACAATCGCTTTGCCGGTATTTAATGAAACTTCCCGTTCGGCGGAAGGTCCGCCCATCAGCACACCGATTTTTTTCCGTTGCATATGGATCACCTCCAGCGAATGTTTGGTCAACCGTTCGACAATCCGCTCACCCGTCTGATAAATATTGCCGGCCCCCATCGTAATCACCAGATCACCTGGCTTTAACAAAGGCAAAATGCACTCTTCCAGCGCTTGTTGCGCTTGACAGTAATGCACCGCCTGGCCGGGACGCGCCTGGATTTCCCGCAGGATCGTTTCGCCGCTGATTCCGGCAATCGGTTCTTCGCCGGCGGCATAGACATCAGTCAGTACAATCACATCAGCCGGAACAAATGCCGTACCGAATTCGCGGGCCAGTAGTTGCGTCCGCGAAAACCGATGCGGCTGGAACACACAGACAACCCTTCCCTCTGTTGCTGACTTGGCGCCATGTAAAGTAGTCAGGATTTCCGTCGGATGGTGACCGTAGTCGTCAACAACCCAGACCCCATTGGCACGCCCTTTCGTCTGGAATCGCCGCTTGACGCCGCCAAAACCGGGCATGATTTCGGCAATCTGCGCAAAGGGAATTCCCAGCTGCATGCCGACAGCAATACAGGCAAGACAGTTCATCACGTTATGTCGCCCGGGTACGCTGATTCGCATGTTTCCCAAAGTTTCGCCATGCAGGCGTACTTCAAATGATGTTTCCATGCCATTGGTAACCAAAGCATGCGCTGTATAATCAGCGGTTTGTTCCAGTGCATAGGTGATAATCGGTTGGGTGGTTTGTCCGGCCAATTCCCTCACCGCCGTGCTGTCGATGCCAAGCACGGCAACGCCGCCCATTTTGACCTGATTGACAAATTGGACAAACGCCCGATATATTTCTGCTTCATTGCCATAATGGTCAAGATGATCGTTTTCAATATTTGTAACGACTGCGATCTGGGGCAAAAATTTAAGAAATGACCCGTCACTCTCGTCGGCTTCCGCCACCATCCAGGAACTGGTTCCCACTTTGGCGTTGCCGCCAATGGCGTCCAAATCACCGCCAATCAAAACGTGCGGGTCCTTGCCGGCGCGTTCCAACAAAAAGGCGATCATGGAAGTCGTGGTGGTTTTTCCGTGCGACCCGGCCACGGCAATTCCATCACACGCATTCAGCAAAGCGGCCAGCAGGTCGGACCGGTGAAAAATCGGCAAGCCGCGTCGCTGCGCTTCCAGCACTTCCGGGTTCTCCGTCCGGATGGCACTGGATACAACGATCGCTTTTGCTTCGATGAGATTTGCTGCTGCGTGGCCGAGAAAAATCGTCGCACCAGCATTCGCCAATCGGGCAGTGCCTTCGGATGCGTGCAAATCTGAACCAGAAACCTTGCAGCCTTTTTTGAGCAGAATATATGCGATTGCACTCATTCCGACTCCACCGACACCGACGAAGTGGAATGAATCAATTTCGTCAAACAACAATTAAACCGTCCTCCTCAAAACAAAAACTACTATTTTTTGCTCCGCCCGGCTAGCTCCATGACCAGGCCGGCAATCGTCGCTGTCGCTGCAGGATGCGCCGACCGGGTGGCGGCTGCTGACATGGTTTGCAGGCGCTGCGGGTCATCAAGCAGACTGCTCACGGTCTCAAACAACCAATCACCGCTGAGTTCGGCGTCACGCATGACAATGGCCGCCCCTTTACTCTCGAGGGAACGGGCATTGATTTCCTGGTGATTTTCCGCTGCATGCGGATAGGGAATCAGTATCGAAGGAACACCACAGAGCGACAGCTCGGCCAAGGCTATGGCGCCGGCGCGGGAAACGGCCAGACTGGCTGCAGACAGTGCCTTAGGCATTTCATGAACATACGGCAGGACTTTGACCAGCGAATCCGGATAATTGACGGGAATGCCTGCAAAATCCAACTCACGTATTATATCATTATAATCTGTTTGGCCGGTAATATGAAGTATTTGTACCGGCTTATTTTCTTTTTGGCGGCGTATATGAAGAGTCAACGCCGCCTGATTGATACTGCGGGCCCCCTGGCTGCCACCGGTAATCAAAATAACCGGCAAATCGGGGCGTAAACCAAAAAAGCGGCGAGATTCAGCCTGTGGCACCGATAACAGATCTGACCGCGCCGGATTGCCGGTTACGATCAAACGGGCCTTGCAGCCGCTAAAGCCGGACTCCGCTTCAGCATACCCCAGCGCTGCTATGTCGACCAGCCGGGCCAGAATTTTATTGGTAACCCCCGGTAGGGCATTCTGTTCCTGAATCAGTGTCGGTATCCCTGACCAGGCCGCCTGGGCCAGAATCGGCCCACAGACATAGCCGCCGGTTCCCACCACAACGTCAGGCCGGAACTTGCGCAAGATTCTCCGAACCTGCCACATGCTGCGGGCCAGCAGAAAAATATTTCTGGCATTGCGTAAAGTGAATCGCCGTTGGAATCCATATAGTTCGATCTTTTCCAGCCGGTAACCGGCCCGGGGAACCAAATCCGCTTCCAGTCCATGCCCGGTGCCGACAAACAAAAATTCGGCTGCTTCATCGAGGCTGCGCAAAGCAGCAGCAATCGCCAATGCCGGATAAATATGCCCGCCTGTACCGCCGCCGGCAATCAGATATCTCATTTTCAAACGGCTCCTTGCCGGACTAATTGTTTGAATATCTCGCCACGTTGTTCATAATTGTCAAACATATCATAACTGGCGCAAGCTGGTGACAATAAAACTACCTGCGGTGATTTCGCCAATCTTCGGGCAGTTTCAACGGCATCAGCCAGGGATGCGGATCGCACTATTTTTTCTACTCCGGCGGCACGCGCCGCTAATTCAAATCGCTCGGCTGCTTCGCCAATCAAAATCAATAAATCAGCCTTGGCTTTGATCAGATCGGCAAATTCGCTCAAATCAGTGTTTTTATCACGTCCGCCGGCAATCAGCACAACATGTCCGTCAAAAGCCTCCAGTGCTTTGATCGACGATTCGGGATTCGTTGCCTTGGAATCATTGTACCAACGTACGCCTTCCAATGTGGCCACCGGCTCAATCCGGTGCTCGACGCCGGTAAAGTCACGCAACACTTTTGCCATCTGCTCTGGATCAACACCAGCCAGAAAAGCTGCCGCACAGGCAGCCAGGGCATTTTCCACGTTATGGCCGCCAAACAGTTTCATTTCGTCCACCCGGCAAACCAATGCGGATTTTCCTTGCCAGCGCAAACAAATACTGCCACCCGACACAAAGGCCCCTGACTCCAGTTCCGCGCGGCGGCTGAAGAAAAAGGCCTGTGAATGACAGCGATTCGCCATATCCCGCACATTTTCATCATCATGGTTCAGCACCAGATAATCCTGTGGCTGCTGATTGGCAAAAATCTGTTCCTTGACAGCGCCATACCCGGCAAACGAGCCATGTCGATCAATATGATCGGGGGTCAGGTTTAAAATCACTGCAATATGCGGCTGAAAAGTGCCCGCAGCTTCCAGTTGAAAACTGGAAATTTCGGCAACAACATAACCCTGTGAGCTGACCTGACTTACTGCCTGTGCCAAACCAACCCCGATATTACCGCCAATTACCACCTCAGCATACTTCGTTTTCATCATTTCGCCGAGCAACGTCGTCGTCGTGGTTTTCCCATTAGTGCCAGTGACTGCCGCAATGGGCGCTTTGCACAATCGGCCCGCCAATTCTACTTCGCCCCAGACCGGGATCTGTAAGCGTAATGCAGCTTGCGGCAAAACATGGTTGATTGATATTCCAGGCGACAGAATCAACAAATCTTTGCCAGCCAGCAATGCCTCATCCTGCCGCCCCAGCGCCAGTTCAACCTTACCTACCAATTCTGCCAGCCCCTCGGCATGTTTCAGATCGCCGCGCTCTTTACCGTCAGCCAGTGTCACCATTGCCTGTTGTTCAAGCAACGTCTTTGCCGCAGAAAAACCGCTTACACCAGCGCCAAAAACCAACACACTTTTTCCTGACAAGTCCATTTTATTTTAACCCTCCAACTGTTGAAGATAATACAACCAATAATCCAAGCAGCCCGCAAACCAGACCAACTAGCCAGAATACGCCAACCACCCTGATTTCAGACCAACCGCCCAGTTCAAAATGGTGATGCAGCGGGCTCATGCGAAATACACGCCGTCCGGTAGATTTGAATGAAATGACCTGAATAATCACCGACAAGGCTTCCGCAACAAAAATTGCGCCAACCAGCGGCAAAACCAGTTCGGTCCCGGTCAAAACCGCACCTGCTGCCAACGCGCCGCCCAGAGCCAATGAGCCGGTATCACCCATAAAGATTTTGGCCGGATGACGGTTGTAAACAAGAAACCCGAGTGAAGCACCGGTAACCGCGGCAAAAAATCCAGCCACCGCCAATTGTCCCAGATAATAAGCAATACCGGCATAAATCCCCATTGCGGCGACAGAGGTCCCTGCCGCCAAACCATCCAGCCCATCGGTCAGATTCACCGCATTGGTGGTACCAACGATGATAAAAAACACCAGTGCATGAAATAAAATACCCACATCCAAACGCTGGTCCAGGCCAGGAATCCAGAGTTCGGTCCCACGTCCCATAGTTTGCGTCACCAACCAGGAAAACAGCATCGCGATCACAATCTGCCCCAGCAGCTTTTGTTTTGCCTTCAGCCCCAGATTGCGTTTCAATACAACTTTAATATAGTCATCGATAAAGCCGAGGCCGCCGCACGACAGCGTAACCATCAACAGGAGCCAGGCTTGCGGTGCATCGCGATAGACAATCAGTACAGCCGCCGTAATCCCCGCCAGCATCATCAGGCCGCCCATGGTCGGCGTACCGGTTTTCGCTTTATGTGCTGCCGGCCCGTCTTCGCGGACCACCTGTCCGAACTTCAGCCGCCGAAGCAGTGGAATCGCCAGCGGACCAAGCAAAACAACCACAATAAATGAACAGGCCAAACCAAAAAAAATAGCTTCCACGACCCTTTATCCCTCCGACACCGGTGCAAAAACAGTCAACACTTTTTCCATCTGCATGCCCCGCGATCCTTTGACCAACACCGTATCATTCGGCAAAAGCCGTTTTTGCAACTCTGCAACTGCCTGTTGATGATCCTTGCAGGCAACTACGTCCGCAACCCCATGCAAGTTCGCGGCAGCAGCAGCATAGCCGGCCATTTCACCCACAGTCAACACGATCGTCGCACCAACAGCAGCCAGTTGTTGACCGACAGTTTCATGTGCCCGGCGTGACGCCTCTCCCAGTTCCAGCATATCACCGATCACAGCGATTTTTCGACCCTGAGCGATTTCCGCAAGCACATTGACGGCAGCTGCCATCGACAGCGGACTTGCGTTATAGGTATCATCAATCACGGTAATCTCCGCCTTGCGGCGAATATTCAGCCGCATCTTGCCCGGCTGGTAATCAGCCAACCCGGCGGCGATCTGCGCGAATTCCAGTCCCAACAAGCGACCGACCGCAATAGCCGCAAGTGCGTTATATACGTTGTGTCGACCCGGCACGGGGATAAAGATCGGAAACTTATTCTCGCCCTCGTGACATACAAAGGATACCCCCTCGATAGTCTGGACAATTTCAGCCGCCTGAATATCCGCCGCCGCGTCCACCGCAAAAGTGCGAATCTGCGCCGCTGTTTTCTGTTGCATTGCATGTACAAAATTGTCATCGGCATTCAGCACGGCAAACCCGCTTATCGGCAACGCCTCCACCAGCTCGGCTTTGGCGGCGGCAATGTTCGCGACTGTTCCCAGTCGCTCCAGGTGAGTTTCTCCCACATTAGTGACTACACCGATTGTCGGCAACGCAATTGAGGCCAGTTCGGCGATTTCGCCGCGCCCCCGCATTCCCATCTCAACGACAGCCGCCTGATGCGATTCATCCAGTCGTAATAAAGTTTGCGAAAGGCCTATTTCATTATTAAAATTGGCCTCTGTCCGCAAAACTTTCAGTTTTGTTGTTAATACAGCGGCAATCATATCTTTGGTTGATGTTTTGCCGTTGGAACCGGTCACTGCAATCAGCGGCAACTGAAACCGGCAGCGATGAAACCGGGCCAGGTCCTGCAAGGCAATGCGCGTATTCACAACCTCTACAACCGTTGCTCCCGTTTCCACAGTCACAGGCTGAGATACTATGACTCCGGCTGCTCCCAGGCGAATTGCTTCCTGCACATAATCATGTCCGTCGAACCGCTCACCGGATAGAGCAATATATAGTACTCCCGGCGCGAGCGTTCGGGTGTCGGTGCTAATACCTTCAAAATCTAGCTTTGTTCCTTGCGCATTGCACTCGCCACGCGTTGCCGCAAGCACTTCCTGTAACGTAAACCGCGCTGTCATTGTATTCCTCCCGCCAGTTCCCTTACAACTTCCCGGTCATCAAAATGAATTGTGCGGTCCGCCAGAATCTGATAATTTTCATGCCCTTTTCCTGCAATCAGGATTACATCACCGGGACCGGCCATGTCCAGCGCTTTTGCGATTGCCTGCCTGCGATCAGTGATTTTTTCCGTTCGGGATTGTGCTTCTGAAGATGTAATCCCGGCCACGATCTGTCCAATAATAAATTCCGGATCTTCTGATCGTGGATTATCCGAAGTTACGATAACCTGATCAGCATACTGAGCAGCCAAAGCCCCCATTATCGGGCGCTTGGTCCGGTCACGGTCGCCGCCGCAGCCAAATACGGCAATCAGTTTGCCGGCAACGAACTGTTTTGCCGTGCGCAACACATTTTCCAGCCCATCCGGCGTGTGAGCATAATCGACAATAACACTGAATGGCTTATCAACCTCGACCCGTTCAAACCGGCCCGGTACATGTGAAAAGTTCTCCAGAGCCGTTTTGATTTCACTGGCGCCAATTCCTTCGGCATAAGCCACACTGGCGGCGGCCAACAGGTTATATACGTTGAATAAGCCGGTCAGGCGGGACTGAACAAATAGATCTTCCATCGCTCCAACAATTCTGAACCGGCAACCTTCCGGCCGAATACTGACATCTACCGCCCGCAGTTCAGCAGCATGTTCAATTCCGTAAGTGACTGCCCGCGCTTTGGTTTGTTCCAGCATAAAACGGCCCACCGGATCATCCAGATTGACAATCGCTGTTTTACCAATTTTCACTGCATCAGCCGCATCAAGTTGGCGGAATAGTTTTGCCTTGGCGTCACGATACGCTGCCAAGTCGCCATGAAAATCGAGGTGATCCTGGGTCATATTGGTAAAGACCGCGGCATCAAATTCGCATCCCGACACACGGCCCAAGGCCAGAGCATGAGAAGAAACTTCCATCGCTACTGTTGCCATTCCGCCCGCCACCATCTCGGCCAAAGAAGCTTGCAAATCCAGGACATCCGGCGTTGTATTCTTCACTGGCAGTATGCGGTCGCCGATCAGGGTGTGCAGAGTGCCGATCACGCCGCAGGGACGAGCGGCCCGATTGAAAACATCCCGGATAATATGGGTCGTGGTCGTCTTCCCGTTAGTACCGGTCACACCGATCATCCGCAACTTTCTAGATGGTTCACCGAAAAACCAGGGAGAAATCGTTTCCAATGCTTTTTTTACATCCGGCGCCAATAAAACCGGCACTGAGCCAGCATCTGTTATCGGACGTTCGGCCAAAACCGCGACAGCGCCTTTGCGAATTGCCTCACTGGCAAAATCGTGCCCGTCTACAGTGGCGCCCTGAATGCAAACAAACAGAGTCCCTGGCTCCACTTTGCGCGAGTCGTGGACCAGGGTCAAAATCAACGGATTATCAGTTTGCGGATTTTGCCATGCCACTTGCGGCAGTTTTGCCGCAATATCATTCAGTGTCGTGTTCATGGGAACCTCCCTGTCTAATCATTCCATGGCAATCATTTTATCACTTTTTGCTACAACCGCCAAATAAACAAAGGAGCAGGCTGCGCACCTGCTCCTCAAGTATTACCTGGCATTATGCGCTTCTGCCCGGGCATTGCCAAATAAAATCGAACTACGGGCCGCCACCATTTCGCCAGAACCATCTTTAACTGGCTTGCTAGTCTTGGCAACCTTGGCATCCTTAGCCACTATGTAAACAGCCTGAGGTTTAATCATACCCAATTGTGTTGTTGCAATTTCCTGAATCCGTTGCGGTGACTTTAACCGTGCCATTTCCAACCGCAACAGCTCGTTTTGCTTTTCAACCTGGGTCAGACAAGCTCTGGCCTGAACCAGCTCATACCCCGCTTTGACAATCGACGAACTGCCCCAGGTCACGAACATTGCCAACAATCCAATGACAACCGCCGACACAACGCACTCCGTACGCAAACATCTGCGGGGTTTTGCCAACGAACACCGTTCGGTCTTATCTGGCAACAAAGACTCTTTCCGTTCATGAATTCGCGGCATCTCCCTGGCCTCCCTGTCCAATTTTCTCAGCTATTCGCAGTTTTGCGCTCCGCGAGCGCGGATTACTTTCAATTTCTTCCGCAGAAGGCGTCAGTGACTTTCCACACAGTTTCAATATGGCCTGCGGCTGACAAACACAGAACGGCGCTTTGGGCGGGCAGGTACAACGGCCCAGCATGCTGGCAAAAACGTTTTTTACAATCCTGTCTTCCAACGAGTGAAACGAAATCACACCGATCCTGCCGCCGGGAGCCAGTCGTCCAATGGCTTTTTGCAGAGCACCGGCCAAAATTCGCAGTTCACCATTTACTTCAATCCGAATCGCCTGAAATGTCCGTTTTGCCGGATGCGGCCCCTGTCGCCTGGCTGCAGCGGGAATCGCAGCCGCAATAACCTCAACCAGTTCGGCAGTATTCAACAAAGGTTTATTTTGCCGTGCTTCCACGATAAACTTGGCAATCCGGCGGGCCCAGCGTTCCTCGCCATATTCAAAAATAACCTTGGTCAATGCATCCTCTGAATACTCGTTCACGACCTGTCTGGCCGACAATGCCTGCCCAGGGTCCATCCGCATATCGAGCGGCCCGTCTTTCATGTAAGAAAATCCCCGCTGAGGCAAGTCCAACTGGTGAGATGAAACGCCCAAATCAAACAGAATTCCATTGACCTGTTCAACACCCAACCGAGTCAATAAAGTATCGATTTCGGCAAAATTTCCCGGTACCAGCCGGACTTGGGAAGAAAAGCCCACCAGTTTGCTTGTAGCCGCAACCAGTGCAGCCGGATCCCGGTCAAAACCAATCAACATCCCCTGCGGGCTCAATCGTTCCAAAATGGCAGCGGAATGACCGCCGCCGCCCAAAGTACAGTCTACATATATCCCGTTGGGATCGGTCACGATCCCGTCAACGCTTTCTGTTAACAATACCGTCTCATGCCGAAAAACATCCTGCATCATCAAATACCAAAATCAATCAATTGTTCGGAAAGTTGTTCCACTGTCGGACCCATCCGTTCATTATATTTTTGCCAAGCCTCTTTATTCCATATTTCCACTCGGCTGGCCACGCCAATGACCACGACGTCTTTTTCCAGTTTGGCATATTCACGCAGGTTTGGCGGTAGCAGTACCCGGCCTTGTTTATCGGCTTCCAATTCAGCTGCGCCGGAGAAGATATAGCGAGAAAAAGCCCTTGCCTCGGGCTTTACCAACGACAGTTGCTTCAATTTTCCTTCCAGAACCGCCCATTCTTCCCGGGTATAAATGAACAGGCAGTCATCCAGTCCTCGGGTTGCAATAAATGTTTCACCAAGGCCTTCCCTAATCTTTGCCGGCAAAATCAACCGTCCTTTGCCGTCAAGAGTATGCTGGTATTCCCCCATGAACACATTCATCACCCCCTCGCCCGATCTTTTCCACCACATCACACCACATTAAACCACTTTACGTTATTATTATTCGAAAAACATAAAAAAAATCCTTCAAAAATTTGAAGGATTAGCAAAAATATTTAAAGTCAGGACTAAAGTCCTATTGGGATACTTCAATAATCCGGGCAGCCAAAATTTCACGCAATCGTTCCGGCGCAATCGGCAACGCCGAATTTGCCGTTCCAGCCGCTGCATAAACAACCTCATAATCGTAAAGACTTCGATCCAGACAAATAGTGATCGAATCATCCAAGCCGAACGGACAAACGCCGCCCGGCGCAAATCCTGTATAGCGCAAAACACTGTCAGCATCGGCAAAACGAACTTTCTTGGCGTCCAATTCCTTGCCCAATTTCTTGGTATTGATCTTGCGGTCGCCGCAGGCAACAACCAGCACTGGGTTTCCATCGGCCAAAAACATCAGCGTTTTTGCAATCTGAGCCACTTCGACACCGACTGCGGCTGCAGCCAGCTCTGAAGTATGCGTACTTTCATCAAATAGAATAATCTGCAAGTCAGGATAGGGTTCCAACGCCTGTTTCACTTTTTCCAACGCGGTAGTCATGACATCCTCCTAAAATACCTTTTTCCCGTCGCATCATAAAGCCACTGAGTCAATAAAAATATTTTACTGCAACAAAATCAAAAAATCCAGCAAGACAGAAGAATCGCGGCTATGGTATACTTTAGCTATTAACATATGGAGGTGTTGACCATGGCTACCATTGAAAAAACCATGAGCATTATCGATGTGGTGCAAAAATACCCGCAGACTGCTGAAGTCTTCATGAATTTCGGCATGGGCTGTCTGGGCTGCATCGCCGCCCGGTTTGAAAATATTGAACAGGGCGCAATGGCGCACGGAATCAATGCTGATGAACTCGTCGCCGACTTGAACAAAGTCGTCAAGTAAGTCCAGTAAAATCATCTAGAAAAAGCCGGACCCTATCCCTTGCGTAGAAAGCGAAGGAAATGCGGGCCCGGCTTTTTTTATTCAGATCAGTTCTATATAGGGCAAAT
>CAYLSL010000012.1:0-33189 GCA_964386615.1 uncultured Veillonellaceae bacterium | reverse complement strand
TATATTTTTGAAATGGACGCCGATTTTTCGCATGACCCGAAATATCTGCCGGATTTTTTGGCTGCGATCCAGACGCACGACCTGGTGCTGGGCAGTCGTTATGTGCCGGGCGGCGGCGTAAAAAACTGGGGGCTTTTGCGCAAATTCATCAGTCGGGGTGGCAGTTTGTATGCCCGGACAATTCTGGGGCTGTCGCTGCGCGACCTGACCGGTGGTTTTAAATGTTTCCGCCGGGAAGTGCTGGAAGCGATTGATCTGGATTCAATCAAATCCAATGGCTATTCGTTTCAGATCGAAATGACGTATCGGGCCTGCTGCAAGGGGTTCCGGATTTTTGAGACGCCGATTGTGTTTGAAGACCGCACAGCCGGAAAATCGAAGATGTCGCGCAAGATATTTCTTGAAGCCGTGCTGATGGTGTGGAAATTGCGTCTGGATTCCAATATTGCCAGATGAAGCGACCCGTTATCGTTTTTTTTATTGCAACCATTCTATTTAACTTGCTGTATAACATGACGCTGCCGCTGCATTTTGACGAAGCCTATTACTGGGTCTGGTCAAAGCATCCGCAGCTTTCTTATTTTGATCATCCGCCGATGATTGCCTGGCTGATCAAGCTGGCGACCATATCCGCGGACGACGAATGGCTGATTCGGCTGGTTCCGCTCGGCTGCGCCGCTCTGACAGGAATGTTCATCTGGCGAACGGCTGCAGAGCTGTTTGACGCTTCGATCGCCGATCGGGCCCTGCTGATTTTTTTACTGTCGCCGCTGGCCCAAATCGGATTTAGCCTGGCCACGCCGGATGCACCGCTGATTCTTGGCTGGGCTGCGGCGCTATGGTGTTTACAACGGGCGTTGTTCGGAAAGCGGCGGCAATATTACTATTTGGCAGGGTTGGCTGCCGGTTTTGCGCTGCTGTCAAAATATACGGCGGTGCTGCTGTTGCCCGGTGTTTTGGTATTTATGCTGCTTTCCTCTTATCGTCGGCAGTTGGCAACCCGAGAGGTTTGGCTGGCTATCGGAATCGCCCTGCTTTTGTTTTCCCCGGTTCTCAGCTGGAATTACGGTCATGAGTGGGCTTCTTTTCAATTTCAGCTAAATCATGGCTTTGCGTCAGCGCAGACGATAAATCCAGCCCGTGTTTTCGAATACCTTGGCGTTCAGGCGGTGGCACTAAATCCGCTGTTTTTTTGCGTGCTGTTGTTTGTATTGCTGCGTAGCTGGCGAGAATTTCTGACTGATGAAAAGTCGGCGTTTCTGCTCGGGCCCTGCCTGACGGTATTGTTGTTTTTTGCTTATACCGCTTTATTCAAGCGGGCAGAAGGAAACTGGGCCGCACCAGCCTATGTCACGGGTATCATTTTGATTGCCCGTTGGTTCGATGGCTGCCGGCATAGAAATATCTACCGTGCGGCGATTGCTTTGGGGGTTGTCATGATCCTGTTGCTGAAGCTGCCGGAAGCCTTTGGTTTCTTGCCGGCGAAACTGGTGATGAAGCGCCAGGTGATGGGCTACGATGCGATGTTCCAATCTGCCGGCCCTTATCTCGCAGGGACTGAGCAAGTATTGGCGGCCGACTACAAACTGGCCTCGCTGGCCTGGTATTATTTGCCGGCGAATCCTCCGGTCCAGGTGCTGACGCCTTCGCGGGTTTCCCAGTATGATTACTGGCGGCAGGACTTAACGATTAAGACTGGCGCTGATGCGGTGTTTTTCGGCTATGCAGAACAAAAGGCGGCACTGGAGCAACTTTTTGTCGAAGTCAGTCCTTTGCCGCCGTTGTCATATTCAGATCGTTATATTGAACGCAGTTTGCAGGTGTTTTATTGCCGTGGCTTTAAGCCTGGTCTTTAGTCAGATCAGCAGCCATTTGATTCAGATTGCGGGCCATCTCATTCACTTCCTGAACCGTGCCGGCAACTTGCGTGATCGCCTGGGCGATTTGCGGCATGACTTCATCAATCCGGCAAGCTTGCTCATAATTTTTCCGACTATCATCACGAATCGTCCGCAGGGTGGCTTCGATTTGTTTGATGGAATCGCCCGTCGAGGCAGCCAGTTTGCGGATTTCTTCGGCGACAACGCCAAAGCCTCGTCCCTGCTCGCCGACCCGGGCTGCTTCAATGGCGGCGTTTAAGCCAAGCATATTGGTCTGGCCGGCGATGGCTTTGATTAATCCTACGACCTGATCCGTTTCCTGCAGTCGGTTTTGCGACTGACTGGCAGCTATTGACATAGCACGGCTTACTGCACTGATTTCTTCGGTCTGGGCGGAGATTTCCTGGGATGTACTGGCAAGGGTGCTGGTGCTGTCAGCCAGTTTTACTGCCATTTCTGTCAGTTTATCCTGCTGGTCGACCGATTCAATGATGACGGCGCCGCCGACGACTGCCCCCGTGTTGTCTTGAATCGGGACCGCAGTTGCAATATAAGGCATACCAAAGGTTGCCTTATCGCCCCGAACGGAAACGCGGCGATTTTCATTCATGGCGCGGACGATTGCCGTGCCGGCCTTCAGCGGAGTGCCGGCGCTGATTTTCAGGTCCAGTTGTCGTCCGGGCTTATATAACAGATATTTTTCCCGGTCAGTAACAGCAACGCCAATATCGGCCGAGAACATAGCTCCTAAAAGTGGCATCACATGCAGAAATTTTCCCAACACGTCATTGTCTTCAGTGGACATGTATCGTTCTCCTCCCTAAAATATAATCGCTCAGGCTGTTTGCAACTGTTGTTCGGGTAAAGTGCAACTATTATTTTATTTGCAATAATCGTGCCAATGGATTGGTGCCTGCCGTAGGCTGCTTCCTTGAACGCTGATTTTAGGGCTGGTCATTTCCTGCAGCTGCAGTTCTCATGTTGTTTTGTACTGTTATTTGATTAATTCGGGTTTGGCAGAATTTTTCCTGCCCGATTTTCATTTACTGCGAATTTGTTATTGTATTTAGACACTGGCCTGACCTCGCGTAGCTTTTTTTAGACACTGCAAAAAAACATCGGCGCGTTTTGAATACGCTTTGTTGCCGTGCTGAATGTGTTGTAATATAATCAGTTACAAATGGGCAACCACCCGTTTCTTGATACCGTTTGCAGCAGGATAAAGTAGGATTGTAGAAAGGTAGAAAGGGAGTTTTAACGTGAACAAACAGAAAAAGGGTCTGATCCTGGGGGTTCTGGTACTATTTATTTTGGCGGGTTTATTGCCGGGCTGCGGCAAATCGGCTGAACCGGCCAAACCGGCTGCTCCGGCGGCGCCGGCGCAGGCCACGAAAGTTTCGGTCGGCATTCTGAAACTGACCAGTACCGCACCGATTTTTATCGGCATGGAAAAAGGCTATTTTAAAGAACAGGGAATTGAAATCGACCCGCAGTGGTTTGATGCGGCTCATCCGATCGCGGTGGCCACGGCCTCCAATAAAGTCCAGGTCGGCGCCACCGGAATTACCGCCAGCTTGTTCAATATGGTGGCCGGCGGGCAAAAACTGTCGATTGTCGCGGACAAGGGCCGTGAACAGAAAGGCTATTCTTCTTCGGCGCTGTTGATGCGCAGCGACTTGTGGGATGGCGGGGCCAAAAAACTGGAAGATCTGAAGGGGAAACGGATTGGCATCACCCAGACCGGTTCCACCTTCCATTATATGCTGGGCCGGTTGCTGGAAACCAAAGGACTGAAACTGACCGACGTGGAAGTCGTGCCTCTCGGCAAGCTCAGCTCGGTCATGGCGGCGTTACAGGGAAAACAGGTTGATGCGGTCATCCTGAACGAGCCGAATATCACCAAGGTCGAGAAAGCCGGACACGGTAAGGTCGTGGTCCAGGTCGGCGATGCGATCGATTACCAGACATCAGCGATATTCTTCGCACCGGACTTTATCAAGAACCGGGATGTTGCGGTGCGTTTTCTGGCGGCCTATATCAAATCCAGCCGGTACTATTATGATGCGACGCTGGTGAAGAAAGACGGCAAGCTGGTACCGGGCGCAAATTATGAGGAAGTTGTCGGGATTATCGCCAAATACACCGGTGCGCCAGCGGAAGATGTCAAGCTGGGACTGCCATACATGGACCGCGATGGAAAATTGTTGACCAGCGATATTCAGACGCAGATCGACTGGTATTTCAACCATAAAATGATCGAAAAATCGGTTCAGGCTGCCCAGGTTGTCGACGGAAAAATCTGGGAAGAGGCGCTGCAGAAGGTTGGCGCCGCAAAATAATGAGAATTGTTGTTGACCAGGTCGGGAAACAGTATGCGGGGCCGGATGGGAGTCCGGTCACCGCACTGGAAAATATCTGCCTGAGTATCGAAGAAGAAGAATTTGTTGTGCTGGTAGGACCCAGCGGCTGCGGCAAATCAACGCTGTTAAACATGGTGGGTGGTTTGCTGGCCCCTTCGTGCGGCCGGATTTTTGTAGAAGGGTTGGCGGAAGACCGCGACCCGTCGGTCGGAATGGTGTTCCAGGAGGTGGGTCTGTTCCCCTGGCGCACTGTACAGGAAAATATTGGCTTTGGACTGGAAGAAGCGGCGTTGTCTGCCGAGGAACGGCAGGACCGTATACGCTATCACATTGAACTGGTCGGATTGGCCGGGTTCGAAAACTCTTATCCGCATCAATTGTCCGGCGGGATGCGTCAGCGGGCGGGAATCGCCCGCACATTGGCGATTCAGCCGGATTTGCTGTTGATGGATGAGCCCTTCTCAGCCCTCGATGCCCAGACGCGGACCCTGATGCAGGAAGAATTGCTGCGGATATGGGAACAGCATCGCCTCAGCACGCTTTATGTTACCCATAACATTCAGGAAGCCGTCTATCTGGCTGACCGGGTTGTCGTTCTGTCACGGCGGCCTGGCCGGATCAACAGTATCTTAACGATCGAGCTGCCGCGCCGGGGACGTGACGGCGCGGAGCATCTCACCCGTTTCAACGGCTACTGCGACCACATCTGGACCCTCATCCGCAAAGACGCGGAAGAGGCGCTCAGGGAGGTGTGAGAGCATGGCTTCCTTTGAACGCGAGGTGAAATTCCGACTGGCGTTTATGGAACGGAAGGCGCCGCGCTGGGCCGGACCCGTCGGCATATTGGTGCTGCTTTTTCTCTGGCAGGCATTGTGTTTGACCGGGTTGGTTTCCCCGTTGTACCTGCCGTCACCGGTCACGATTCTGGCAACTGGCTGGGAAATGACAGTGAGCGGCGAGATTGCCGTAAACCTGCAGGCAAGCCTGCAACGGATCGGCTGGGGTTTTTTCGTCGGTAGCATTGCCGGAATTCTGATCGGACTGTTGACCGGATTTTCCAAACTGGCGGAAGCGGTTGGCAACCCTTTGATTTATTCATTGTATCCGGTGCCGAAGATTGCGCTGTTGCCGCTGATTATTCTCTGGCTGGGGATCGGCGAGGTCTCGAAGATTTCGATTATCAGTCTGGGTGTGTTTTTCCCGGTAGTGATCAATACCTATTCCGGCGTAAAAAATATCGATCCGCTGTTGGTTAAAGTTGCGGTCAGCTACCGAACTTCCCGGCTTAACATCATTCGCAAAGTGATTCTGCCGGCCGCCTTGCCGGTGATTTTTGCCGGCCTGAAACTGGCGGCGGGAACGTCGCTATTGTTATTGGTCGCGGCCGAGATGATTGCCGCCAAAGAAGGGATCGGCGCCATGGTGCTCCACTATGGCGACTTGATGCTCACCACAAAACTTATGGTAGGTGTTTTGGTGCTATCGCTGCTTGGCTTGATTTTTAACCGGGCCTTGGAGTGGCTGGAACGGATATTGATTCCCTGGAAATGAAAATGGTTAATTTAATATAAGCGAAATTGACGAAATTAGCAGGAGTTTTCACACAAAAGGAGAAACTTTAGCCTAGATGTTTATTCCACATAAACCGTTTTAGGAAAAAGGGAGGACTGAATGTGAAGAAAAAATGGACTCTGGTGGCAATGGTTCTGGTCGTAGCGCTGATGTTGGCAGTGGCAGGCTGCGGCGGCGGCTCGGCGCCGGCTAAAGCGCCGGAAGCACCGAAATTTCCGACCAAGCAGATTGAAGTCATTGTGCCGGCTGGTGCTGGCGGCGGTACTGACATGCTGGCCCGTGCGATGGCCAACAAAGCCAAGGATATATTGGGGCAGCCGGTTGTTATCGTCAATAAACCGGGCGGTAGCGGCACGGTAGGCTTTACTGCCGGTCAAACCGCCAAACCGGATGGATATACCGTCACGATGTTTTTTGCGGAAATTGTCATCGTACCGCATCTGGGAATCGCTCAGGCCGACCACAAGTTGTTTGTGCCGATTATGCGCGTGAATATGGACCCCGCTGCGATTACGGTTCAGGCGGATGCACCATGGAAGACATTGAAAGAATTCCTTGATTATGCAAAAGCCAATCCCGGTAAAGTCCGGATGGGCAATTCCGGTCCTGGCAGTATCTGGCATTTGGCCGCTGCCACAGTAGAAGACAAGACCGGTGTCAAGTTTAACCATGTGCCTTATGGCGGCGCAGCTCCGGCAGTGACGGCGCTGCTTGGCGGCGCGATTGAAGCGGTGGCAGTCAGCCCGGCTGAAGTCGGCGCACAGGTTGCTTCCGGTAAACTGAAAATCCTCGGCGTTATGTCTGACAAGCGAGAGAAAGCCTTCCCGGAAGCAAAGACATTTAAAGAGCAAGGTTATGATGTCGTAGTCGGAACCTGGCGCGGACTGGGCGTTCCCAAGGGAACCCCCGAACCTGTGGTCAAAATTCTGCACGACGCATTCAAAAAGTCCATGGAAGACCCGGCATTTATTGCTCAGGCCGATAAACTCGGATTAGGCTTGGCTTACCTTGATGCAGGCGAGTTCACCAAATTTATGGATGCCGATTTTGCCAACTACGCAAAACTGGTTGATAAGCTGGGCTTGAAACAGAAAAAATAACTGATCTTTGCCAGGGGAATAACTTGATAAGAGGGCGGACGCGAAAGCCCGCCCTCTTTGTTTAGAGAGGTGAAACTGTGAAACGGGGTAGCATTATCGCCGGCATCTTGTTGTTGATACTGGCAGCTGCGGTATGGATCGGTTCAGGCTCATTTGCGTCAGAGTCCGCCTTTTTTCCGCGTGCGGTTGCTGTAGCCATTGTCGTACTGACAACACTGATGTTGATTGAAAATCAATCGGTCCAGGATTCGGTTGCCTTTGACTGGCAGCAGTTTAACTATTATAGAACCGCCAAAATATTTATACTTACCTGCATTTATCTGGCCTTATTGCCGTATATCGGTTTTTTGATCGCGACGACACTCTGCCTGATCATCATGATGTGCGTGCTGGAAAAAGGCGATCTGAAACTGAAGATATTTTCGTCTGTATTGACAACCGCTTGTATTTATTTTGTGTTTCAGGTCATGCTTGACGTGCCGTTACCGGCATGGTCTTTTTAATAGGGGGAGCAGAGCATGGAGCTATTGCTGCAGGGATTTCTGACCGTTTTGCAGCCAAACATATTCGCCATATTAATTGCGGGAACCTTGGGCGGCATTATCATCGGCGCCCTACCCGGCCTTACTGCCACGATGGGTGTGGCCCTGATGACTCCCCTGACTTTTAGTCTGCCGCCGGCAACCGGTTTAGTGATGCTATGCGGCATCTATTGCGGCGCCATTTATGGCGGGTCTATTTCGGCGATTTTGATTCGTACGCCGGGAACACCGGCTGCTGCCGCTACAGTGTTTGACGGCAATGAACTGGCGAAAAAAGGGCAGGCCGGCAAAGCGCTGGGGATGTCTGCGATCGCTTCGTGCGCCGGCGGAGTTTTTAGTGCACTGTGCCTGACTTTTATCTCGCCGGAACTGGCCCGGATTGCGCTTTCCTTCAGTTCGCCCGAGTATTTTGCCATGGGTTTGCTGGGCCTCAGTATCGTTGCCAGTATTTCTGGCGATTATGTGGTCCGTGGTTTGATCAGCGCTTGTATCGGTCTGTTGGTCGGGCTTGTCGGACTGGACAATCTGAATGGTTATCCCCGGTTTACCTTTGGTTTGGTGGATATGTTAAATGGAGTTTCCTTTATTCCGGTTCTGATTGGGTTGTTTGCGGTATCAGAAGCGATGCGGACCACCGAATCAATGTTGAAGAATGTTCATGTTGACTTCAAACTATCGGGCGTGTTGCCCTCTTTAAAAGAGCTGCGTGGTTGTGGCAAAACCATTTTTAAAAGCTCAGTTATTGGCACGATTATCGGCATTATTCCTGCTACCGGCGGCGATATCGCCGCGTTTCTGGCTTACGGTGAAGCAAAACGCAGCTCTAAAAACGGCGATAAATTCGGTACTGGAGAACTGGAGGGCGTGGCGGCGCCAGAAGCAGCCAATAATGGCGTGACCGGCGGAGCCTTGATCCCGCTACTTACACTGGGGATTCCCGGCGATGCGGTGACGGCAATTTTTCTCGGCGCCTTGATGTTGCAGGGCCTTAGACCGGGACCGCTACTGTTCAAAGATAATGCAGATCTTGTTTATGCAATTTTTGCCGGCATGTTTCTGGCCAATATTATTTTTCTGTTGTTCGGCCTGTTTGCAATCAAATACATAGCCCGGGTAATCAATATTCCCAAGCCGATTTTGACGCCGATCATTTTTGTCCTGTGTATTGTCGGTTCATACTCGATCAATAATAGTTTGTTTGACTTACTGGTCATGATGTTTTTTGGCTTTCTGGGGTATCTGATGGATAAGTATAAATTTCCCGTCTCGCCGATTGTGTTGGCATTGATTCTGGGCCCGATGGTGGAAAGTGAATTCCGTCGCAGCCTGTTACTGTCGTCCGGTTCTTTTTCGATCTTTTTTACCCGGCCGATTTGCCTGCTCATTCTCGGTCTGACAGTGTTTTCGATTGTGGGGGCTTATATCCAACAACGTCGCAAGCACCGGCAAACTCCTGCCCTTAACGGAGAATAAGCAAACAAATTACAAGTTCGGTTTGTTTGGGTAACGGCAAATCCTTTGGCAGGGATTTGCCGTTTTTTATGGTATTACTTAATCATGAGGGGAGGGTGTGAAATGCCTGAACAAGTTTCCTGGAAAATAGGCGGTCAGCAGGGCGAAGGAATTGAAAGCGCCGGCGAACTGTTGGCGCGGGGATTGATGCAGTCCGGATTTCATCTGTATGGCTATCGGGTATTTTCATCGCGGATTCGTGGCGGACATACCAATTACAATCTGCGTATCAGTAGCGAACCGACCGCTGCTATTGCCGACCGAATTGATTTGTTAATTGCACTCGATCAGGAGACGATTGGGCTATGTGCCGGTGAACTGCGTGAGGAAGGATTGATTATTGCGGATGCCCAGTTTGCCGCAACCCTTCCTGCCGGAAGCAGACTCCATTTGATCAGCGCTCCGTTGACAGAAATGGCAGTACAGGCGGGAAATGCAAAAATGCGCAATGTGGTGGCGGTTGGACTGACGGCGGCGCTATTGGGGCAGGATTCTGCCGGTTGGCAAGCGCCGCTGCAGGAAGCATTTGAAGCCAAGGCTAGCGAAGTGAACGAACAAAACAGCCGGGCTTTTCAGGCGGGTTGGGAATATGGAAAAACCTTAGCCGCAGAAAGGGCCAGTCTTTTGCAGCTGCCGGCTGGCGACGGGATCCGGCGCGACTATCTGACCGGCAATGAAGCGATTGCACATGGCGCACTGGCGGCGGGAGTCCGTTTTATGTCAGCCTATCCAATCACACCGGCATCGGAAATCATGGAAATTATGGTGAAAGCACTGCCGGAGCGGGGCGGTTTCATGATTCAGACTGAAGACGAAATTGCCGCCTGCATGATGGCGATTGGCGCCAACTATGCAGGAACCAGAGCCTTTACCGCAACATCAGGGCCAGGGTTCTCTTTGATGGTCGAATCAATTGGCTTGGCAGCAATGACGGAAACACCGCTTGTGGTCATTGACGTACAGCGTGGCGGTCCATCCACCGGTTTGCCGTCCAAACATGAGCAATCGGACATTGCGGCGGCCTGTTACGCGACGCATGGCGATGCTGCGAAAATAGTGATGGCACTCGATTCGGTGGCAACAGCGGCGCAGGATACCATGGAAGCGTTCAATCTGGCGGATGAATACCAGTGCCCGGTCATCTTGCTGTCTGACATGCAACTGTCATCAGCGAATCAGACGCTTGAGCTGATGCAAGTGGGGGCGGAATCGATCAAGCGCGGCAAGCTGATTAAGGCGGGGGAATTGCCTGAACTGCCGAAGAATCAATATTATAAGCGTTATCAAGTTACAGCGGACGGAATTTCGCCGCGTGTGCTGCCTGGCACGCAAAATGGCATTCACCATGTGACAGGACTGGAACATGACGAAACAGGTCGGCCCGCCGAGGCGACCGCCAACCGGATTGCCCAGGCGGAAAAACGTCAGCGGAAATTGACTACCGTAGTTGAGCGGTTTTCTGAACCGGTTCGCGGTGAAACTCCTAATGCGCAGGCGCAGTTACTATTGATTACTATCGGCGGTGCTACCGGAGCGGTGACAGAGGCGGCAACCCGGCTGCGCCAGGACGGAATAACAGTCAATCAGGCGCAGATCCGGTTGTTGCAACCTTTTCCGTCAAGCCTTCTGCAATCGCTAATGGATGCTGCCATGCAGATAGTGGTCGTCGAACATAATGCCACGGCGCAACTGGCTTCCTTGATTCAGGCGCATTGCCGCCATCCGCGACCTATCTGTTCCGTGCTTAAATATGACGGGAATCCATTCCGTCCAGCTGAAATCATCGCGAGATGCAGGGAGGTGTTGAAATGACTTCAGCTGCCGATTTTCAATTTGCGGTGAAACAGAACTGGTGTCCCGGTTGTGGTGACTTTGCCGTTCAGGCGGCAATTCAACGGGCACTGGGGAATCTGGGAGTTATGCCGCACGAAGTGGTCATTGTATCTGGCATCGGCTGCTCCAGCCGCCTGCCCGGCTATGTAAACACTTATGGGTTTCATTCAACCCATGGCCGGTCGTTGCCACTGGCCCAGGGGGTGAAGCTGGCAAATCCGGCGTTGACGGTGTTGGCCTGCGGCGGCGACGGCGACGGGTTTGCCATCGGGCTTGGACACACCATCCATGCAATGCGGCGTAATGTCGATCTTACTTATATCGTGATGGACAATCATGTATATGGGCTGACCAAAGGGCAAGTTTCGCCGCGCAGCGACCGCGGTTTTGTGACGAAGACAAGCCCCCAGGGATCAACCGAGACGCCGGTTTCTGCATTGGAATTAGCGCTGTCGGCCGGTGCCGGGTTTGTTGCACAAGGGTTTTCCAAAGATCTGAATGAGTTGGCAGGTTTGATTGAAGCCGGCGTTCGCCATCCGGGGTTTTCCTTCATCAATGTTTTCAGTCCCTGTGTCACGTTTAACAAAGTGAACACCTATGACTGGTATAGCCAGCGATTGAAAAAGGTAGATGAAATGGCCGGCTATGACCCCGGCAATCGTATGCTGGCGATGCAGCGGGTCATGGAAACAGACGGGCTAGTCACCGGCTTGATTTTTAAACGTGACGGCGCGAACTGACACAAACGAAAACAGTTGCATCACAAAAGCAAGAAGCCCTCTGCCCAAATTGGCAGGGGGCTTCTTGCGGGGGGAAGGGGAAGAGGGGGAAGAGAAAAAGTTTATTTCAATTCAGACCATGATTTGAATTTGTTGATATCTGCGGGATCAATGATGGCGCTGTCGCCTTCTTCACCGGTCCGGATGCGGACGGCATTGTCGATGCCATAAACGAAGATTTTTCCATCCCCGACGTTACCGGTGCGACAGACTGTTTTTGCAGTTTCGATAACACTTTCAACAGGCACTTCACAAACGACAATTTCAACTTTGACTTTTGGCACCAAATTCACATTATACTCTGTGCCCCGGTAGACTTCCCGATGGCCTTTCTGCAGGCCATAACCGAGTACTTGGGAAACCGTCATGCCGGTAACGCCGATCTTGTTCATCCCTTCTTTGAGTGCTTCCAGTTTTTCTGGTCGGGTGATAATCTCAATCTTCGTCATTTTTTTCATCGGTTAACCCTCCTGTTTATTTGCCGAAAGGCTATAATCGGTAGAGGCGCCGGTGAGTGATCCAAGCCCGATGGAAGCAAAACTGATCGGCGAACCTGTGACAAGATCCTGATAGGAATAGCCGCGTTCGCCATGTTCGGTAATATCCAGTCCTTGCATTTCCTGCGTTTCACTGACCCGGATATCCATCACCAGCCCCATGGCTTTAATTATAACGAAAGTCATTACGGCGGCAAACAGGCAACTGACGGCAACTCCGATCAATTGCGTCGTGAATTGGGCTGCGTTGCCAAAAAACAAGCCATCAGCACCAGCTTCGTTGACTGCCTTGGAGGCGAACAGGCCGGTTGCCAAAGCGCCCCAGGCGCCGCCGACGCCATGTACGCCGAACGCATCCAGTGAATCATCATAACCTAATTTGGCTTTTACCACGCTGACCGAGAGGTAACAGATCACACCACCGAGTAACCCGATTGCCACGGCGGAAAGCGGGCTGACAAAACCGGCAGCCGGGGTAATCGAAACCAGGCCGGCGATGCAACCGCTGGCTGCGCCGAGAACGGTCGGTTTGCCATGCATCATCCATTCAGCCAGCACCCAGGAAACAGTAGCGGCAGCAGCGGATACATGAGTGACAACAAATGCATTGGAGGCGATTTCGTTGGCGCCCAGGGCGCTGCCGGCGTTGAAGCCGAACCAGCCGAACCAGAGCAACCCGGCGCCGAGCACCGTCATCGGCAAGTGGTGCGGCAGCATGACCTCGCTGCCGAAGCCTTTGCGTTTGCCAATCATCAGGGCAATGACCAGTCCGGATACGCCGGAAATGATGTGAACGACAGTACCGCCGGCAAAGTCGAGTACACCCATTTCACGCAACCAACCACCAACGCCCCATACCCAATGGGCAACCGGATCATATACAAATGTGGCCCAAACGATGGTGAATATGGCGAAAGCGGAGAACTTCATCCGTTCGGCGAAGGCGCCGGTAATCAACGCGGGGGTAATCACGGCGAACATGCCCTGGAAAATCATGAATGCGGAGTGGGGGATGGTCGCTGCATAATCCGCATTAGGCGTGTTTGCGACTCCGGCCAGACCGAGCCAGTCGAGATTGCCGATAAAATGATTGATGTCTGGGCCGAACGCTAAAGAATAGCCAAATAATACCCATTGTACGGAAATGATACCGATGATGAAAAAGCTTTGCATGATTGTGCTGAGGACATTTTTCGTCCGGCACATGCCGCCGTAAAACAGTGCGAGGGCGGGTGTCATCAAAAGGACAAGCGCTGCGCTGATCAACACGAAGGCCGTGTCGCCGGTGTCGATTTTTGCCGGCGGTGTTGCTTCTGCCGCCATGGCGACAGGCAGGGAAACAAGGAGAACCAGAGCGAAACTGGCGAGTGACGATAAGTGCTTTTTCATTACTTTCCCTTCCTTCTTTAAATAAATTGTGATAAAAAGAAAACGCCTGGGCCATTGGCCACAGGACGTCATTGTCCGCTTTTGGACAGAAAAAGCCTTCGCACGAATGCGAAGGCTTCATTGCCAATCAAAACAAATTCTTTGTTTAGATAATAGCAGTAGCAAAACTGCTTGTCAAGAAAAAAACAACAGTCGGAATTGAAAGAAAAATCTTGCGACCGGGTTGTTCGTAGCAGCAGAAAAACGTGATACAATAATACTGGTTTTTGGATAACTCTTGAAAGGGGCTGAAATGTTGAGTATCAACGACACCATCCTCAATCAGTTGCGCGCTGTGGTCGGCCAAGAGCATGTGCTGACTTCCGACCTGGACCGCTTCGGCTATTCCTACGATTCTTCCCCCGTTCCGCTAGTGCCGCCCAATAAACCAGAGGTCGTTGTACGTCCCCGTTCTACAGCAGAAGTTTCCGCTGTAATGAAAATCGCGTTTGAACATGCGATCCCGGTGACTCCCCGCGGCGCCGCAAGCGGCCGGACCGGCGGGACTGTTCCGCTTGCGGGCGGAATTGTCTTAACCGTAGATCGCATGACGGATATTCTCGAACTGGATGAAAAAAATATGATGGTCACTTGCCAAGCAGGCGTTCGCACCATGGATTTGCACGACTATTGCGCCAAACAAGGTTTGTTTTATCCGCCGGACCCTGCCAGCTGGAAATATTCGCTGATTGGCGGTAATATTGCGGAAAATGCCGGTGGTATGCGGGCGGTAAAATATGGCGTAACATCCAATTATGTGATGGGGTTGGAAATTGTGCTGGCCGATGGAACGATTCTGAATACCGGCGGCAAATCGATCAAAAATGTGACCGGTTATAACCTTACGCAGTTGATTGTCGGGTCGGAAGGAACGCTGGCCGTCGTGACCAAAGCGATTCTCCGCCTGATTCCGTTGCCGGTAAAAAGAGGCGTTATGCAAGTGTTTTTTCCATCGCTGGATGATGGTTGTAATGCGGTGCATGCGATGCTGCAACAGAATATTGTACCCTCGGCGGCAGAACTGATTGACGATGTCAGCCTGGCAGCGGTGGCGCGTCAGCGCAAATTGCAACTGGACCCGGCCGTGAAAGCCTGCCTGATTATCGAAATTGACGGACCGGATGATTTGGCGCTGGAAAAACAGTCGGCCGCCATCGGCAAGGTCGTGGAAACCCATCATGCGGTTTCGTTCCGCATTGCACAGAATCAGGCAGAAACCGAAGAACTCTGGGCGATTCGGCGCGGCCTCAGCTCGGCAGTGGCAGCGACAGCTCCCAACCGGCTTGGCGAAGACATCTCCGTACCGCGAGACGCATTTCCGGAAGCGGTACGTCGGCTCAAAGAACTATCGCGCCGCAGCGGGCTGCAAATTGCGGTATTCGGTCACGCCGGCGACGGCAATCTTCACCCCTCGGTGCTGTGCGATCTGAGCGATCCAGTGCAAGAGAAACTGGCGCATGAAGTGGTCGGTGAAATCTTTGCCGTGGCTCTGGCGGTGGGGGGCACCCTTTCCGGTGAACATGGCATCGGCATTACCAAACGACCCTATATTGCAGATGCGCTCGGTGAAGCTGGCGTCAGCGTTCTCAAGTCGATCAAGCAGGCGCTGGACCCCAAAGGCATTCTGAATCCAGGCAAGATATGGTAATGGAGGAACTGTCGCATGCCAAAAAAATCGCCTGAAAAACTGGAGGCTGCCCGCAAAATCGTTGCGCAGTGCGACCGTTGCGGGAACTGCCTTACGGTTTGTCCTTTATTTGGCAGCAAGGATGTTGAATCTTCGGCTGCCCGCGGTAAAAATGCCGTACTGACCGCGCTGGCGTCTGGTGGACTGGAGCCGACGCAGGATGTACGGGCAGCACTCGATTTTTGCCTGTTATGTCAACGCTGCGTTGCCAATTGTCCGGCTAAAGTCAAAACCGATGAAGCGATGATTCTGGCCCGTCAATATCTGGCTGACAATGCCGGCGGAGCTAGCCTGAAATACCGAATTGTCGGCGGTGTCATGGGGAGTCCGCTGATGGTAAGACTCGGTGCTTTTGGCCTCTCTGTCATGCGCAGGCTGGGGCTGAACAACCTCGCGCCGTTTGGTGCGGCGCCGGATGAATATACCCGGACCCATTTCATGACCGCCTTTGCCGGACCGGCGGCACTCGGCCAGACCAAGCCGCCGGAAACCGTCAGCGTGAATCCCGATAGCCGAGTCGCTTACTTTAAAGGCTGTGGCATGCAGATCCTGTTTCCGGAGGCGGCGGCCCAATCGCTGGAAGTGCTCGGTCGCATCACCAAACCAGTGACACGGGACAACGTCTGCTGCGGATTGCCTCATCTGGCTCATGCGATGGAAAGTGATTTTTTCAAACTGGCCAAAGAGAACATCCGTCAGTTCGAGGATGTCGATATTGTGGTCAGCGACTGCGCCAGTTGCAGCGGCACATTGAAACATCTGGCCCATTATTTTGAACAAGATGAAGAATGGCGTGCCCGGGCGACTGCATTTAGTGCCAAAGTGATGGATCTGACAGAATACTTGTCAAAAGCCGGTTATGTGCCGAGGCAAAAGAATAATGCGCGAATCACTTACCACGATCCCTGCCATCTGGTGCGCGGGCAGGGGATTACGAAAGAACCGCGGGCGTTGTTGGCAGCAACCGGAGAATTCCGCGAAATGAAAGATGCCGATGTTTGCTGCGGCGGGGCGGGGTCGTTCTTTCTCGACTATCCGGAAATATCCGATCGCGTGATTGACAAGAAGCGGCAAAACATTGAAGCCACAGGCGCTGATATCGTCGTGACCGGCTGCCCCGGTTGTCTGATCCAGCTAAATAAGGCAGCGAAAGCGAGTGGCAAGTTCAAAGCCCTGCATATAAGCCAAGTTGTGTAACTAAAAAATTTTTTTCAGCAGCAGGATTTGCCGCGCCGAAGCGGAATAAATTCAAGTATCGCAGATTTGCTACCGAATGATTTCTAGGAGGGGTATTATGAAAAGAAGGTTTTCCCTGTCATTGCTGATTTTGGTTCTCTCGCTGGGCCTGATTCTGGCCGGATGCGGCGGTGGAGGCGGTGGCGACAAGAAACCGGCTGCCGAAAATAAGGCCCCGATCAAGATCGGTTTTTTTGCGCCGGTAACCGGACCGGCGGCGGCGGATGGCGATAGTGTCACCAAGGCTGCAAAGCTTGCCGTGGAAAAGATCAATAAAACGGGCGGTATCAATGGCCGTCAAGTGGAACTGGTTGCTTATGATGACAACCTGAAACCCCAGGAAGCGGTGAGCATTGCACAGAAACTGACGACCAAGGACGGTGTGGTTGCAGCGGTGTCCGGTTCCTACAGCCATACGACCCGGGCGGCTGCGCCCATCTTCGAAAACGCCAAAATCCCGATGATTGCAGCCTATGCTTTGCATCCGGATATCACTAAAGGCGGCGACTATGTGTTCCGGCAATCGTTCGTCGGAACGGCACAGGGTAAAGCCGGCGCTTTTGTCGCAGTGAACATGCTGAAAGCCAAGACTGTGGCGATTCTGAACGTAGACAATGACTTCGGCACGACCCTGGCTGACTCGTTTACCGCCTATTTTGAGTCCAAAGGCGGCAAAGTAGTCTCGCGTGATAAATTCACGATGGTGGAGAAAGAGTTCAACCCGGTATTGACAAAAATCAAACAACTGAAACCGGATTTGATTTATATGCCGACGTATTCGGGAACCGGCGCGCAGATCGCCCGTCAGGCCAAAGAATTGAACCTCGGCATCCAGATGCTCGGCACCGAAGGGATCGATTCGACGATGGAGTTCCTCAAGGTTTCCGGAGCGACAGCGGACGGCATCATCATTACCACCAACCTGAACCGCGATTCCAAGCTGAAAGCAACCCAGGAATTCATCAAGGATTATACCGAGATGGCCAAACATGCACCGGATATGGTAGCGGCATCCACGTATGACTGCTTCATGGTGCTGGCCGAAGCGATGCGCAAAAACGGCGCCGAGCCCGATAAAATCAAAGATGGTATTTACAAGATCAAAGATTTTGAAGCGGCAACCGGGCTGATTAAGGGCTACAACAAATTGGGTGAAGTCACCAAGAACGTCCAGGTCCAGGTGGTTAAAAACGGCGCATTCACCTATTATGGAGAAATCACTGACGCTGAGATCATCACGCCTCCTGACAAATAAAATCTTGTTCCATGCGCGGAAGGCGCCGGGTGCGTTTGGCGCAACCGGCCCCTTCCGTATTCTTTTTGCCCAGGCGACAGGAGGGAAATCATGTTAGTTCAGCAGATCATCAACGGGATTGTGGTCGGCAGCGTTTATGCGCTGACGGCGATGGGCGCGACACTGGTTTACGGGATCATGCGGATTCTCGACATCTCTAATGCCGGTGCTTATGCGATCGGTGCTTATGTGGCCTTTTTCTTCCTGCTGCAGACAGGCAGTCCTTTATTTGCTTTGATGGCGGGAGTTGTTCTGACTGCTGCCTTCGGATTTTTAGTGCAAAAATTTCTCTATGCACCGTTGATGAATAAGTCGCCCAATGTTTCGTTGATTGCTGGAATCGGCCTGTTTATTTTCCTGCAGGATTTCTTGCGGCTGGTGGCGGGGCCGCAGGCCAGAGAACTGAATTTTGGCACGTTATTGCCCTCCCTTCAATTCCCCTCTTTGCAACTTACTTTATATGGAACCTGGTTTTTGATCCTGGCAGCTACAGCTGTTTTATTGCTGATTTTGTGGCTGCTGCTCAACCGGTCTTCGATCGGCCTGGCCTGGCGTGCCACGGCGCAGGATCTGGAGACCGCCAAGGCGATGGGGATCAATACCAACCGGGTGGTTGCCTTCAATTTTATTCTCGGCTATGGCTTTGCCGCTGTGGCCGGGATTTTGGTCGGCATCCTGTATAATTCGGTTTACCCGACGATGGGCGATGTCCCGGCTTACAAAATGCTGGCCGTAATTGTTCTGGGCGGACTGGGCAATCCGCTGGGAACCGTTCTGGCGGCGCTGGTTATCGGCATGGCGGAGACGTTGATCGGCGGCTATGTCGGCTTTTTCCTGCCCCGCGATGCGATTGCCTTCGTCGTATTGATTCTGATCTTGCTCTGGCGGCCGCAGGGACTACTGGGCCGACGCCGTACGTCATAAGGGGGCTCCTATGTACGAACAGGTCGTTGCAATCAATATCGGGCTGGCGATGCTGCTGGCCATGAGTCTGAACATTATCACCGGATTTGCCGGGCAACCGACGCTCGGCCATGCGGCCTTCTACGGAATCGGCGCGTATACTTCGGCACTGCTGACCGCCAAAGCCGGTTGGCCGTTTTTACTGGCATTGCCCGCTGCAGGGTTCGTGGCGGCTTTGGTCGGCGTTTTGCTGGGGTTGTTCAGCGTGCGGGTGCGTGAAGATTTTTTGGCGGTTACCACTATCGGCATCAATTTTGTTGTGGTCGCGATTTTTCAATACGTGGAGCTGTTCGGTGCTTCACTGGGATTAGCGGTACCCAAGCCGGAAATTCTCGGCCTGCGGTTCGGCAATACGGAGATATTGATCTTGCTGGTCATTCTCAATATTTTGGTCTATCTGTTCATGCGGCACCTGCCGACATCCTGGCTGGGCCTGGCGCTTGGCGGTGTGCGCAACGAAGAAGAGGCGGCCGCTTCGCTGGGGATCAACCCAGATCATTACAAAGTGTTTGCTTTTGGCATCGGCACCTTTATCGCCGGCATGACCGGCAGCGTTTACGCTCACTTTATGGGCTTCATTTCTTCGACTGACTTTTCGTTTCCGGTTTCCGTCGGCGTGCTTTCGATGGCGGTGCTTGGCGGGTTGGGGACAGTCAGCGGACCCTTGCTTGGCGCGATTATCCTGACCCTTTCGCCCGAAGTCTTCCGGTTTGTTTCCGATTACCGCATGTTGGTTTATGGCGGCTTGCTGGTTTTGATGATGCGGTTCCAGCCGCAGGGCTTGGTCGGCGATGACAGCGTTCTGCGCCGAAAATGGGATTTCCTGTGGAAACGCGGCAAAGGAGGCGAGCGGCGTGGCTGAGTCAGAAGTATTGCTGAAAGTCAGTGGACTAAAAAAGCATTTTGGCGGCCTGAAAGCAGTCGACGGCGTCGATCTGACATTGCGCCGCGGTGAAACACTGGGGCTGATCGGACCGAACGGCGCCGGCAAAACGACTTTCTTCAACATGGTGTGCGGCTTTTATACTCCCACTGAAGGGACTATCCTGCTCAATGGCGAGGCGATCCAGGGATTGCCGGCCCATGCCGTGGCGCGCAAAGGGATAGCCCGCACTTTTCAGATCACCAAAGTGTTCAAGGATATGACCGTGGAAGACAATCTGCTGGCCGCTTTCGCCTTGAAGCGTGCCCCCGGATTGTTGTCCAGCCTGCGGCGCAGTCACACCCGGCAGAATCTGGCCGAGGTGATGGAATATCTGGAACGGGTTGATATCGCCGCATTTGCCAAAGTAAAAGCCGGTGATCTTAGTCTGGGTTATATGCGGCGGCTGGAAATCGCCCGGGCGCTTGCGCTGGAGCCGGTTCTGCTGATGCTGGACGAACCCTGCGCCGGTTTGTCGAAAGATGCGACGCAGGATTTTTTGGAACTGGTGCATAAGCTGCGTGCCGCCGGCACGACGATCATGCTGGTGGAGCATAATATGGCGGTAGCCACGGCGTTGTGCGACCGGATGACGGTGCTGTCCTACGGGGTTAAAATTGCTGAAGGGACACCGCAGGAAGTGCAAAACAACCAGGCGGTCATTGACGCCTATCTGGGCGAAGCCGAGGAGGCCGACTGATGCTGGAAATTCGTAATTTAAACGCTCATTATGGACATTCGCAGGTGTTGTATGACATCTCAATCGATGTGAAAGCTGGCGAATTCGTCAGTATAATCGGCGCCAATGGCGCAGGCAAGAGCACCCTGATGAAAGTGATCATGGGATTGGTCCCCGTTTCATCGGGCAGTTTGTTATTCAAAGGCAAAGATATCAGTAAAAGTAAACCGTGGGAGCGCGCCGGCCTGAAAATCGCTTATGTGCCGGAAGGGCGGCGGGTGTTTGGCGAGCTGACGGTAGCGGAAAACCTGCGTATCGGCGGCTGGGTCGAACCGCCGGCTGACTTGCCGCGGCGGGTAGAACATGTCGTATCGATTTTCCCCCGGCTGGGTGAAAGGATGAATCAGGCGGCGCGGACCATGTCCGGCGGCGAGCAGCAGATGCTGGCGATCGGCCGGGCCTTGATGCTGGAACCGGAGCTCTTGCTGGTGGATGAAATCTCGATGGGGTTGATGCCGATTCTGGTCAACCGTTGCTTTGAAGTGCTGAAACAATTGAGTGAAACGGGAACTACGATTCTGCTGGTGGAACAAAATGCCCGCAAGGCATTGGGTGTGGCGCATCGTGGCTATGTTCTGGAAACGGGGCATATTGTATTATCAGGTGACGCCGCTGACCTGCGCGGGGACGATGCAGTTCGTCGGGCGTATCTGGGGGGCTAGACGTGGCAAAGACATTGCTGGTAAAAAATGCGGCGGAACTGGTGACCTGTCGCGGCGGTGGACCGAAGCGCGGTGCTGCCATGCAGGACATCGGTATTATTGAAGACGGCGCACTTTGGCTGGAAGACGGGATCATCCGGCAGGTGGGAACGACCCGCGAAATCCTCGCGGGGTTGACTGTCAAACCTGACGAGGAGATTGACGCGGCCGGTCGCTGTGTATTGCCGGGTTTCGTTGATCCGCATACGCATTTCCTGTTTGCCGGGCATCGGGCCGAGGAGTTTTCCTGGCGTCTGCGCGGCGATACCTATATGGAGATCATGGAACGGGGCGGCGGCATCGTCAACAGTGTGCAGGCCACCCGGCAGGCCTCGGTGGAGGATTTGCTGTCGGTTGGCCGGCAGCGGCTGGACTCGATGCTCAGCTTTGGCGTGACTACCGTCGAAGGCAAAAGCGGCTACGGTCTTGATGCAGCGACGGAGTTGAAACAACTGGCCGTGATGGCGGAGCTGGACCAGCAGCATCCGGTGGATGTGGTACGCACCTTCATGGGAGCGCACGCAATTCCCGCCGAATATAAAGGCCGGACCGATGATTTTGTCGACTACTTGCTCAGTGAAGTACTGCCACTGGTCGCAGAGCGGCAATTGGCCGAGTTCTGTGATGTGTTTTGTGAAAAAGGCGTGTTCTCGGTGGAACAGTCGCGGCGGTTACTGACTGCAGCACAAGCGCTGGGGCTAAAGGCCAAGATCCATGCCGACGAGATCGTAACGCTTGGCGGGGCGGAACTGGCGGTGGAACTCGGTGCGTTGTCAGCCGAGCACCTGCTGCATGCTTCCGATGCCGGAATCCGCCGCATGGGCGAAGCGGGCGTTATCGCCGTATTGTTGCCGGCGACTGCATTTTGCCTGCGTGAACCCTATGCCCGGGCCCGGTTCATGATAGATAGCGGCGTACCGGTAGCCTTGGCGACCGACTTCAATCCCGGCAGCTGTTTTAGCGAATCGATCCCGCTGGTGATTGCCCTGGCGGCACTCTATATGAAAATGACGCCGGCAGAAATTGTCACGGCACTGACGATCAATGCGGCAGCGGCGGTAGGCCGGGCCGACCGGGTCGGCAGCCTGGAGCCGGGGAAGCAAGCTGATTTTCTACTACTGGAACACCCATCCCATTTATATTTGCCCTATCATGCCGGGGTCAATTGTGTGGCAACGGTAGTTAAAAAAGGGGAAATCGTTCACGCACGTGGCTGGTGATGGTCTGAACATGGAGCTTGCGTCACTTTTGGGTGGCGTATATATGCGGCATCTTGATGCCGCGACGAAGGGAAGCGACCACAATGGAAGAAAACAAAGAGTTCCGATTCTCGATCATGCGCCATCTTGGCGTACTGGCGGAGGGAACGAAGGGATGGAAGAAGGAGGTTAACATGGTCAGCTGGAATGACCGGCCAGCAAAACTGGACATTCGTGAATGGGATGAAAACCATGTCAAAATGTCGAAGGGAATTACCTTAAATGCTGAAGAAGCCGCTTTACTGCGGGAGTTGATTGACAACACTGATACATTGTTTGCTGCAACGTATCCATAATAAGCCAAGCCGGGCGATTTGCCCGGCTTTATAAATTCTTGGCAGGAATTCCTGGGGGAGCGGAGAATATTTATTATTAAAAGATCGGAGGTGCTCGTTATGTATGAACAAGAAGCGCTCAATTTACTGAAAACGGAAACGGCTTTTCTCGCCAGCGTGGATGGCAATCAACCGAGAGTAAGGCCGATGAAACCCTGGGTTGATCCTGAAGGATATATCTGGCTGTTCAGTCGCTTTGATACGAAGAAAGTAGCCGAATTCAAAGAAAATCCCCGTGTCGAACTTTGCGTGGTCGGTAAGAATCAGGAAATGCTGACGCTCACTGGCCGGCTGCGTGACGAAACCCGCCCCGGATCGCCAGTGTTTCGGGCAACACTCGATTTGATGTATGGCTCGATGCCGGAAATGAAAATGTATTTTCCGGAAAATGATACTACCGGGCTGGTGCTGTATCGGCTGGTTGTGCACGAAGTCCGTTATATGAGGCCGGATTGCAAGTTGGTGACCCGAATCAATCTGCCGATGGAGCAAAGTCCCGACATCGACCTTGCCCTATGCCAAGGGGGATTCTGTCTGCTTGAGGAATAAGCGACCCGGCTAAAAGCAATAAAAACAGCAAAAGCTCCTCGTTTTCGGGGCGCGATTGCTGTTTTTTTTTGCAGAAAAAAGCAAAAACTGTTACTATGATAATGAGAATAGTCTTATTTGCAAGTATCGTGGTGAGGCGAAAACCATGTTGAAATGGACAGGTTTCTTTTTTGCAAGAGTTTTTGTAATTGCGTTGGCTCTGCTGGTGTTTGCAGAGCCCCTGGTCATGGCTGCGCCGCGGGTAATCCGCGCCGCTGACGATGCTGCCTATCCGCCGCAGATCATGTTGCGCGAAGATGGTAAAGCCGACGGGCTGGAAGCCGACCTGATCCGGGCGCTGGAGCGGGAAACAGGCTTGCAGGTGGAATGGCAACTGGGAAGCTGGGCTGATGCAGTTCTGAAATTGCGCAACCGCCAGGTCGAAATCATTCCCGGCATGAATGTCACGGCAGAACGCAAACGTGAATTTTTGTTCACCCGGCCTTATTTTGAGGACCGGGTAGTTTTATTTGTCGCAACGGATAGTTTTCACATTGTAGGTCTGGACGATTTGCGCGACCGGCGGGTCGGTATTCAGAAGGGCGAGGTGGCTGGACAGCTGCTCAGACAACAGCGGCCGGGTTTGAACTATTATGAATATGATAGTCAGCGCGAGTTGCTGCAGGCGGTGGCGGAACGAAAAATCGATGCGGCGGCCGCCAATTACTATGCCGGCAAGTACTGGCTACGGCAGGCCGACTTGGAAAAACAGGTAAAAACAAGTGGCGAAAGTTTGTTTGTCAATCCGTTCGCGATAGCGGTCCGCGCCGACGATCCGGAACTGATGGCCCAGCTGGACAAAGCGCTGGCAAAACTTGAAGCCAGCGGTGAACTGCAACGCATCAAAGACAAATGGTTTGGGGAAACCGCGACCTTTTGGGGCCTGTCACGCCAACAACTGATCAATTACGCCGTTGCAGTTCTCTTATTGGCAGGCGTACTGGCGTTGGCGGCGTTGTTGTTCATTCACTGGCTACGCAGAAAAATTGTCGCAGCGACACGGATCATCTCCGACCAGAACCTGGAACTCCAGGCGGCCTACGAGCAACTGACAGCGCAAAACGAAGAACTGATCGCCCAGGGCGAAGAACTGATGTCCAGTGAAGCCAAGTCCAAAGCCCTTTTGCAGGCGACGCCGGACATGATCGTGCGGCTAAGCCGCGAAGGGATTTACCGGGAAATATATATTCCCCAGGGGACTGAAATATTCAACCTTCATTCGATGCGGACCGGCCAGAGTATTTATCAGTCGATTCCGACCGACCTGGCCGACCGGTTCATGCAACTGATCGAAACGGCCCTGAATCAGCAAACGATGCAGACGATTGAATATGATTTGCCGATCAATGGCGAAATCGCTTTTCGCGAGAGCCGGATCATTCCGATGAAAAAAGACGAAGTGATGGTCATTGTCCGCGATCTGACGGAAAAAAGAGCGACGACCCGAGCGCTGGAAGAAGCGCACCGCCGGCTGCAGGAACAGCACGAGCAGTTGCAGGCCCATAATGAAGAACTGTCGCTGCTGTATTCCAAGCTGTCAGTGTCGGAAGCTGAGCTGCGGCAAAAAGTCACCGAACTGGAACAAAGCCAGCAGAAGCTGGCTGCCAGCGAGGAACGGTTCCGCCTGGCGCTTGACGCCGTGAACGATGTGATTTATGACTGGGATTTGCTGAGCGGCAGGGTTCAATGGTCCGACCGCTGGGAGCAGCGACTCGGGTTTTCATTTGGCAGCGAAGGGATCACGATCGCCAATTTCAATGAGGTGGTGCACCCTGCAGACCGTGAACTTCGGTTCAAGGCGCTGGAGGAACATCTTTCGGGCCGGGCCGAATATTACACGGTCGAATATCGGCTAAAAACGAAGCAGGGCGGTTATTTCTGGGTGCTCAGCCGCGGCAAGGCGTTGCTGGATGCGCAACAACAACCGATGCGGATCGTGGGCTCCCTGACCGATATTACCGAAATGAAGCAGCGCGAAACTAAAATCCGCCAATTAGCATACAGTGATGCACTGACAGGCCTGGCAAACCGGACCCGTTTTCTCGAGGAACTGCAGGACCAGCTGCAGGTTGCAGCGACCGCATCACAAAGCGGTTGCGTCCTTTTTGTCAACATCGACAATTTCAAGAATATCAACGATTCGTTCGGCCATTCCTGCGGCGACGATCTGCTGCGCGAAGTGGCCCGCCGGCTTTCTGCCGTGATTACCGGGTCTAATCTGCTGGCCCGCCTGGGTGGTGACGAGTTCGTCGTACTGTTGAAGAACGAACGGCAGGCGGAGAGTTTTGCCGAAACAGTCCTTACGACTTTCAGCAAGCCCTTTGAAGAATGTGGACATAAATTTTTGCTGTCGGCCAGTATCGGAATCTCCCGCTATCCGGAGAATGGATTGGTTGCCGGTGATTTGCTGCGCTGCGCCGATACGGCGATGCATGCGGTCAAGCGAACCGGCAAGAATGGCTGGAAATATTATGATAACGCGATGCATGAGACTGCGCTGACGAAAATCCGCATGGAGAACCATTTGCGGTTTGCTTTGAAAAATGAAGAGTTTTCCCTGCATTACCAGCCGATTGTTGACAGTTCCGGGCTGAAAGTGCTGGGAATGGAGGCGCTGCTGCGCTGGCGCAATGCGGAGCTGGGCATGGTGTCGCCGGCCGATTTCATCCCGCTTGCCGAGGAAACCGGCCAAATTGTATCGATCGGCGAATGGGTATTGCGGTCCGCTTGTATGTTCGGCGAGACGATGAGACAGTCCGGTTATCACCAGTTGTTTGTTTCCGTGAATATCTCGCCCCGGCAATTGACAAGGGATGATTTTGTCGGACAGGTCCGCGATGCGCTTAGAGACAGTGGATTGGCTCCCAGTGCCTTGGAGCTGGAGATCACGGAAACTTCCCTGGTCGAGTCTTTCGCCCTGTGTACGCGTAAACTACTGGAACTTCGTGAATTGGGCGTCCGGGTGGCCCTCGATGATTTTGGCACCGGGTATTCTTCGTTGACCTACCTGAAGCGGCTGCCGATTCAGGTGGTAAAAATCGACAAATCCTTTATCGATGATGCGACTGCTGAATTCGGCAGCGTGGCGATTTTGGGCACCATGATCGAGCTGGCGCATGAACTTGGCCTGCAGGTCGTCGCCGAAGGCGTGGAAAGCGAGTCGCAATTGAAGGTTTTGGCCGAGCGTCGTTGCGATATGATCCAGGGATACTTGATCAGTCGACCGTTGCCGGCCGCAAAACTGAGTTCCTGGCTGGCACAGCAAGAGGGATAAAGAAATACAAGAAAAAAGCCGAATCCGCCTCCGGGACGCAGATTGCGTTGCCGGATCGGATTCGGTTTTTCGTTTGGCAGATTGATCAGTTTTTATGTGTAAGGATTTAAGGAAAAATCATTGCCACAGCCGCCTCCATGGCGGCATTTTCTTTTTTTGCCTCGCAGACGATCTGGGCGATCCGCTCGCGGGTTTCGCTGCAAAAATCAGCATCTTTGATAAAGCCTAGATTGATTTTCACATTGTATAGTGCGCCCTGGATCGCGGCATAAGCCATCAGCCCGGCTACTGCAGCATCACTGGCGGCATTGGCATTGCCGATCGGCAGGATACGCTGCGCCAGTTTGAGTGCCTCCAGGCAATCGCCGGCCACTCCCAGCGGCAATAGCGCAGCTTTTTTCATTGCCTGCTGGATTGTTGCCAGACGCCTCGATTTTTCTTCATCGCTGGACTTGGGCAGCTTATAGGCGTCCATGACTTCGTTGAAAGCCTGGGCATCTGCATCCACAGCATGCATGAGTTTTTCCATCAGGGCGGCGGCCTCGCCGCGAATTATCAGAATCTCCGGCAAGGACTGTTTGAACTTTTCTTCATCCAGCGACAAATTGCAGACCATTGTAGTCAATGCCGCGCCAAGGCTGCCGGCCAGGGCGGCGGCACTGCCGCCGCCAGGGGCCGGCGAATCCGAAGCCAGTTCGGTTACAAACGAACGGACCGTTTTTTCCATTAACATCACAGATTATCCTCCAATACCTGTTTGCGGTCGAAACCATCGAGACGCAGGTAAAATTCGGCTACGTCAAGCAAGGCCTGCATCGGCGAAAGACCGATAATTTCACTGCCGATTACATTGACCCCATAGCGGGCCGCTTCCGATTTCACAGTTTCAAATACCCGGAACAGCGGAGTTCCCTGGTAGTTGACCATGTTAATCGTGACCTGGGCAATATCCCGATCGCCAATCTGAACGGTCACTCCCATAGCCCGAACATATTTATAGCCGCCTTTTGCTTCCCGGATGCAGTTGGCGATTTTCTTGGCGATTCCGACATCACTGGTATCCAGGTTGATGTTGTAGGCAATCAGGAACTGGCGGGCGCCAACGACGGTAGCACCGGCGGTGGGATGCATTTGAGCCGGGCCGTAGTCTGGGCGGCGTTCCGGTTTGCTGATTTCGGTTTTCAGGCCTTCGTACTGACCCTTGCGGATATCCGGCAACGCTTTGCGACCGGGGATTTTGGCGGCTTCTTCATACAAGTAGACCGGGATGTTCAGTTGGGTTGCAATTTCCTGAGCCAGTTCATCAGCCAGTTGAACGCATTCCTCCATAGATATGTTTTTTACCGGAATGAACGGAATCACGTCGGTAGCGCCGATACGGGGGTGTTCGCCATGCTGCTTTTCCATATCGATCAATTCAGCGGCTTTTTTGCAGCAATTAAAGGCGGCTTGTTTGACAGCCTGGGGTTCACCGACAAAAGTCACTACCACCCGATTGTGACTGGCATCCGCTTTCACATCGAGCAGTTTGACCCCAGGAACCTTGCGGGCTTCGTCGGCAATCGCTTCGATGACTTCCGGGCGTCTGCCTTCACTAAAATTCGGGACACATTCAACCAGTTTGGACATTAGGGACAGCCTCCTCTATTTCTTTTTCTGAAGTTGCAGTTCTTGCAAGCCTTGCCGGAATGCTTCGACGGTGTCGGCGGTCTGGTCAAGCAGATAGATCCGACCGGGATTTCCTGCGGTGTCAAGGTCGATGCCGCTCCACCAGACGGCAACTTTAATCCGTGGGTAGGCGGGCAGTTCCTTGAACATTTGCCGGATCCAGGCCGTTTTGTCGCCGCCGACGGAATTGGAACCAAATTCGGTGATCATGAACGGCTTGTCAAACCAGTCACTGTAGTCAACATCGATTGGCTTGTAAATGTCGTGGAAACTACGCCATTTTTCACCGGGGAAGTAAGTGCCGGTATTGTAACCGGTGATGCCGATGACATCGACGACATCATCACCGGGGTAATACATCAGCGGGTGGTTCCATTTGAAATCCGGCAGCGATACATCATGCGGGTTCCAGACCCACAAAACGTTATCAACGCCGACTTCATCGAACAAACGGTGGATGTGCCGCCACAGCGCTTTATAAATATCCGTGTCCTTGCCGGCATACATTGCCGAATACCAGCACCAATCACCATTCATTTCATTATTCAGTCGGAACAGTACCGGGTGGCCGAAATTTTTCAGGGCCTGGGCATATTCGCGGAAATAGCCGTCATATTTTCCGTCGAGTATATTATACACGATGTCCTGATTGCCTCGCACGCCTCCGGCATAAAGTGCGTTGACCGCATCGGCGTGGATGGTGTGGAGCGTGAGTTCGGTATAACGTCCATCTTCATACGCCGTTTTGAGTCCGGGGATGGCCGCGACTTCATCCAGCGTCTGATAGCGCAGTACGACCGAAAATTTGTAATTCAGGCGGGCTTCCAGTTCGCGGATGCCACGCAGGCGTTCCGGTGCGTCCGAATCGAACAGGCCGAAGCGCAACGGGCTGTCCGGGCCGAAATAACGGTCGCGGAACTCGCGGGTTTCCCGGTTGAGTTTGGTGCGGGACGGTTGCGGTTGGCGAAAAATTCCCGGCGAACCGCGCCGCTCGACCAGATGAAAACTGCGCAGAATGTCCAGATCGTTATCGATCGGCAGGGCTGATTTAATCAGGATCGTATAGGCTTCGTGCGGATAGCGCAACAATTCCAGGCTGGCATAATGGTTGCGGTCTTCTTTCAAGGACGCCAGTGGGTTGCGGGTCCACTTGATCCGGTTGACGGTGAACCCATTCCAGCTGAAAGTTTCCTGCAGTTGAATGGAGTGCCGGCGGCTGTCCGGCAGGAAGCGGTTCGCATATACCATATAGGCCGTGGGGTGGGAAATCGAGTCGCGGAAATCGTCATAGTAAAATTCGATTTGCGTCGGCCCATCGCTAAAAAGACTGCGGACCGCCGACAGGGAAAAATCCGGCGCCAGGCCGGCCGGAACACAGGCCGAATAACCGCGCGGATGATCGGTGAAGCGCTGGTAGCCTGCCAGACCCTCGCAGGCGGTGAGCTGTTTGACATCGTTCAGGGCCTCCTCAGAATTGCCCTGTGCCGGCCGGGCGTTGATGTAATAAGGCGCCGGCGCTGCAAACACCGGGGCAGATAGCGGGGTAGCGCAGATTAACAGTAAAAACAGGGCTGTTAGAAAATGATGCATAAGAAACCTCCTGTTGATTTTACACATATAAGATTTCGCAAAGGAACCACAAAAATGGCTCCTTAACATTTTCTCGCTATGCAGGCCAGATTCCTGTTGGCAAAAAAAAAAGAGCCTCTGCCCCCGTTCGGGTCAAAAGCTCGGCCCCCTCAAAAAAATCGTATTGTTCCAGCGAATTCTCCAAGGGGTTCCTATCCGGTCAATAGCCGCAGGGCTTCTTCGCGGGGAGCCGGCCTACTGAAGACATAACCCTGCACAACATCGCAATGGATCTGTTCAAGTTTCGCCAGTTGCGCCGCGGTCTCCACCCCTTCGGCCACCACATGCAAACTCAGCACATGGGCCATATCGATGATCGAGCGGATGAACCCTTCCTGCACCCGGTCCTCCAAAATCCTGGCGATGAAGGATTTGTCGATTTTGAGCGTTTTTACCGGCAAATTCCGCAAATAGGTGAGCGAGGAATATCCTGTGCCGAAATCATCCAACGCAAGCCGGACTCCCAGCGAGTTGAGTGCCGCCAAACTTTGCTTGCTGTTCTCCAGCGATTCGATGAGCACGTTTTCTGTGATTTCGATTTCGATTTGGCCGGGTGCGATGCCGGCTTCCTCTATACTTTGGCGCACAATCTCGACAAAACTTTCTGCCGCCAGTTGACGGGGCGAAACATTCACGGCTACATAGACTTCGTTGCGGCCCAAGTCTGACAGGGCACGGGCAAACCGGCACGCTTCACCGATCACCCATTCGCCCAGCGGTAAAATGATGCCGCTCTGCTCGGCCAATGGAATAAACAAGTCCGGCGGCACATTACCGTGCTGCGGACTGTTCCAGCGCAACAGCGCCTCAAACCCTCTGACCGATTTGGTTTCCATCGAAATCAGCGATTGGTAATGCAGACATAGTTCATCATTTTCCAGCGCTCGGCGCAGGCTGTTCGTCAGTACCATCCTGTTATAAGCATCTTTTGTCAGCTCCGGTTCGTACAAGCGCCAACAGTTTTTGCCGTTTGCCTTGGCTGCGTACATCGCTACATCGGCCTTTTTCAAGATCTCTTCAGTTTGGTCGCCATCCGCCGGATACAACGTAACCCCCAAGCTCGAAGTCATCTGAATCGTTTGTCCGCCGACCTCGAATTCGCGGCGAATCCCACCGACAAGACGGTTGGCGGCGTCCGAAATCCGTCGCAGGTCAGCTTCGCCTGGCAAAATGACAACAAATTCATCGCCGCCGACGCGGGCCACAAACGCGCCCTCGCCCGCCGCCCGGACAATATCCTGCCCTGCGGCGATAATGACACTGTCGCCGCTGGTGTGGCCAAAGTGGTCGTTTACCACTTTCAGGTCATCCAAATCAATGAACATCACGGCGCCTGCCGATTTGCCACTTTTTGCCTGCTGCAGCTCTTCTTCCAGCCGTTTGTTGAGATGGGCGCGGTTCGGCAAGCCTGTCAACACATCGTGATAGGCCTGGTAAAACGTTTGTTGATGCGCCAGGGCATTTTTGACGGCGATGGCGGCAACCGTGGCAAACTGATCCAATACCGCCAACATGTCCTGATCGATGGCAATCTTCTCGCCAAAGGAGGCAAAGCCGATACTGCCGATTATTTTTCCATCCACAATAAGCGGCGCTTGAATCGCAGAACGCAAATCGTCTTGCAAACTGTAGTCAAGCCGCAGCGGCCAATTGGCGTAATCCTCGACAGCCACCAGTTTGCCGGTCCGCAATACTTCTGCCAGGAGGCCGCGTTTGCCAAAAAACAGCGTTTTGCCAGCCTGGCTCTCAAACGCTCCCAGACTGCACTTGAATGAAATATGTTCGCCGTCCGGTTCAAAGAAAGCGATAAACCCATGTTTCATCCCGATAATCGAGGTTGCCTGCTGCATAATAATCTGAAAAACTTTTTCCATGTTGAGTTCGTTCACCAGGGCAGCCGTCGATTCAGCCAGTTTTTCCAGCAACAGCTTCTGTCGGCCGATTTTTTCACCGGCATGAAACCGTTCCATGGCAATCGACGCCAAATTGCCGAATTGGCGGAAAATCTCCAGTTCATCTGCAGTGGCCGGATGCGTCGTATCCTGCCAATTCGCCGCCAATACCCCTTTGATCGTTTCTCCTTGTTTTAGCGGCGTTATCAGCACGGTTGACAATTTTTCAACCATTGACCGTTCGGTGATGCGATGCGGATAAATGCGGTAGTCTTCGACAAACCGTTGTTCGCCGCTACGGCAGACTTCGCCCAAAATCCCCCTGTCAGTCGACCACTCATTCAGGTGCAGCATGCGACTTACGCCGGCAGTATGGCAAATCACACATTTTTCGCCGGTTGCATCGATCAGGCCGATGTAGCCGCCCGGCGCACCGACCAGCCCAATCGCTTCGCAGAGGATCATCTCGAGAAAATCAGCGATTTCTGCCGCAGGTTGCTTGACCAACTTGGAAATCGCCTGATACTGCCGTTCGCGGCGCACTACTTCCTGTTCTTTTTTCTGGCGACGCTCGACCTCCGCGGTCAATGACCGGTTTGTGCCTTCCAGCGTTTCGTTCATCGCTGCCAGCTCTTCATTCATGGCTGTCATTTCTTCGTTCATTGCCGTCAGTTCCTGATTGGCTGCGAACAGGTCCTGCGTCCGACGCTCCACCGTGGCTTCCAGCTCGCTCGAATGTCGTTGCAGCTCTTGTTCCAGCCGCTTTCTTTCGCTGACATCAAAAAATATCGTGGCAAAACGATTCTGTCCCCAGGGAACAATCGAGATCGAGAAGTGCTTGTTCAGCGGTTCAAAGAAGGCATCGAGCGAATCGGCAACACCGGTGATCCCGACAGCGGCAAACTTTTCAAGAAATGGCGGTTCGGGCGTTCCGTAGGCTTCGTTCGCCAGTTTGCCGCACACCGCTTCCTTTTGCAGTCCAACATTTCTTTCATAGCTGCGATTGACTTCGACGATCCGGTAATTTAGGGCGACGCCTGCTTCATCCACAACGACTTCGTGCAGAGCCACTCCTTCATTCATGCTGGCGAACAGCGTCTGAAACCGCTGGTCCTGTTCCTGCATCTGGCGTCTGATTTGCCCCTTGTGCAAATCTTCCCGAATCAAGCCGACCGAAATGCGGGCAATCGAACGGACCATCGACGGCTCGCCGCCGATGCCATAGGTGCCAACCACAGCCTGGCCGATTTTGATCGGCAAATGCACGCCGCTGCGCACCATTCCGCCGGAAAGCGTTTCTTCTTCCGGCGTGGCGCTCACTTCCTCCACGCCCTCCTGCAAAATCCGACAGGCGCCGCTATGGACAGTGCCGATGCGATCTTTCTCCACGGCGGCAATAATCATTCCGTCAGTATCGCACACGACTGCCTTGAGGCCGCTTTCGGCATACACCAGGTCTATGGTTCGGTAAGCGAGTTCTGCGCTCAGCTTCATAAACC
>CAYLSL010000011.1:0-33327 GCA_964386615.1 uncultured Veillonellaceae bacterium | reverse complement strand
ATTCGCGTTGCGCCACCTGCGCCAAAAACCGTTCTTTCTGGTCCATCGGATCATTTAATTCAGAAAAGCCATTGGCAATTTCCCGACTAAAGATAAACCCTTCGAAGCGGTCGGTAAAATCCGGATCATCCTGACAACGTTTGGCAAGTGGTGAAATTTCCGTCGGATAACGGGTAATGAAGGTAGGTTGCACCAAGTGCTCTTCTGCCTTGGCTTCAAAGAAAGCATTTAAAATGCCGCCAATGCCGTGGCCCGGCTCGTAGTGAACTCCATTGTCGTCGGCTGCCTTGCGGGCTTCCGCCAAGGTTTTGATCACCGCAAAATCGACGCCGGCAAATTGCTTCACCGCATCCGTCATCGTGATACGACGCCAGGGCGGCGTCAAGTCAATCGCCTGCCCTTGATAGGTGATCTGGGTGGTCCCCAGCACTTCCTGGGCGATGGCGGCAATCACTTCTTCGGTCAATTTCATGACCGTTTCATAATCGCCATACGCCTGATAGAGTTCCAGCAGGGTAAACTCGGGATTATGTTTGATCGAGATTCCTTCGTTGCGGAACACGCGATTCAATTCGTAAATTTTTTCAAATCCGCCGACAATCAAGCGTTTGAGGTACAATTCCGGTGCAATCCGCAAGTAGAGCTTCATATCCAGCGCATTGTGATGCGTCACAAACGGCTTGGCGGCAGCTCCGCCAGCGATCGCGTGCATCATCGGCGTTTCAACTTCCAGGAATCCGCGTTGATCAAGAGAACGGCGCAATGCCTGAATCATCTTGCTGCGTACTAAAAACGCCCGTTGAACATCCGGGTTGACAATCAGGTCCAGATATCTTTGCCGGTAGCGGATTTCAACATCTTTCAATCCATGCCATTTTTCGGGCAGTGGACGCAGCGCCTTGGTCAAAAACGTGACTGAGGCCACTTTGATGCTGACCTCACCCGTGCGCGTGCGAAATACTTCTCCCTCCGCGCCGATGATGTCGCCAAGATCAAACTGATGCACTATATCGTATGCTTCATCGCCCAGAACATCCTGACGCAGGTAAATCTGCACCTGACCACTCATGTCACGCAAGTTGGCAAAACCAGCCTTGCCATGACCGCGAATCGCCATAATACGACCAGCGACCCGGACGGTTTTCCCTTCCAGGTCGTCAAATTGCTCAACTACTTGCTGTGCGTGATGGGTGGCTTCATAGTGTCTGCCAAAAGGTTCAATTCCTTTGTCGACAATTGCCGTCAATTTTTCCCGGCGGGCTTGCATCAACTCATTTAATTCTTCGCCGGATTGCTCGACCGCAACCTTCAATTCTTCAGTCATATAAAAGACTCCTCGCGTAATCAGTTCAGTTCAATATTGACAATCTTAAACTTCATCCGGCCTGCCGGTGCGACGACCTCAACAGTTTGGCCGATTTTCTGCCCCAGAACAGCGCTGCCGACCGGCGATTCATTGGAAATCTTTGCCTCACTGGGGTCTGCTTCCGCCGATCCAACGATGGTATACATCATCTCCCGACCGTTATGCGCGGCTTTGCCCTTGCCTTCCTTAACTTCCTTCAACGTCACGGTACAGCCCAGGCCAACCGTTCCCGTATCAGTATCACAGCTCTCAATCAGTTTGGCGCTACGCAACATTTTTTCCAGCGTCTGAAGTTCGCCTTCGATGAAGGCCTGTTCATTTTTGGCATCTTCGTATTCAGCATTTTCACTGATATCACCGAACTCAATCGCTTGCTTGATCCGTTCAGCAACTTCCTGACGCCGGACCGATTTGAGGTGTTCCAGTTTTTGCTCGAGTTTTTTCAACCCATCAGTAGTCAGGATTGTTTCTTTTTCAGCCATCACGCAGTCTCCTTTTCGTCTCGGTCTTGTCACGCAACGAGTCGGTATATTTCCAGATGATTTGGATAAGCGATTTAAGAATTGGAACTGCTACTTTTCTTCAACAATTATAGGCACAATCCAACTGTTTGTCAATTTAGTCCGCGACACTCCCCTTCAACAGCGTCTGAAACAATTGATCCGGGCTTATCAGGCGAGGATCCTGGCCAAACAAAAAATCCGGCTCTGCCACTCGCCAAAGTTTCACCAACATTTCACTGCAGACTAAAGTTTTAGCCGACCCAGCAGGCAACAGTGCCAACGCCGTACCCGCCGCCCGTGTGCCGAACAGTTCTTTGATACCGATAGCCAGGCAGGTAGCGTAGCCGTACGGAGGCGCCGCGGCTTGCCATCGACGTGACAAGGCCAACATTTCATCATATATTTCATCCTGTACCAGCCGCGATATGACCCGGCTGGATATCCAGCCCGCATATTTATCGCCAGTACCGGTCAAGAACCCCCGACCGGCCAAAGTTTCCACCAACAGGTCGTCTGCGTCAAAACGCATTGCTACATGCGACCAAGGTGATCGCGTAACGCTCGTAACCAAACGATCCAGCCAACTGGAACCAGTGGCGAAAATAAAACTAACCGTTTTCATTGCCAAGGTTCCAGGGGAAAGCGTTTTAAAACTTTCTTGCACAATTCAAGGCTAAGCGGCGAATCATCATGCCGCATTCCTTTCTTGAGGCCCTGAAGAGCTCTGATTCCCGGGGTGGTTGTCAATCCCATTTCGCCTGTAAGCCTTGACATCACGCTGCGGCGGGCCTTATCCAAGGAAAAGGAAGTTTTGTCTCCAGTCTTCAGTTGATCGGACAATTCCTGAAACATATAAAACTGGGCCAGATTGGTCATCGGATTACCACAGGCGCCGGCCTGTGTTTGCCCCAAAACTTCCGGCATTGCAAACCGGATGCTTTTTTCAACCGACCAGGTCAGTTCCGCCGTTTCCTGACGGATTGCAGTCTGCAGGGTGCGCGCCGTACACAAACCATAAGTGCGTAAAGACCTGATCAGGGCATGTTCGATTGTATGCGCCGCTTCAAGACTAACCAGTCCCTTTAGATTGCCACTTATTTGCACCGGCGCATTGCATTCGATATCCGTTCCATACAAAGTCACGGGAATGTCAGCCAAACTCCTAAATTCCGTATATCCCCCCTGCGGGATCCAACCCGCGCCCGACACGACAGGGTACTCTGACCGCATTAATTTGAAATCCTGCATTTGCAATCCATCGACCTGAAGCGCCCCCTGAGAAAAATGAACGCTCTCCCATCGCGCATGACTAAGGCCTTCCATGAGAACGGAGATGAATGGCGCCGGTTCATTTCCCGGCAGTTCCACCACCTGACGCCGAACATCCAGCACTTTGGCCAATACGCCGACACGATAAAGCGATCCATCAACAGGGACCAAGGGACAGATGAATACATTCATCCCCGGGTCCAGATCGGGTCCATTCTCGCGATCGAGAAAACCGCCGAGACAACGCCCACCGCCTGGACGAGGCAATATCCCATTCACTACCGGAATCAACAGGATTGGCACGACAGATCCCCTTTCAGATAGTCTGACAATATTTTTTCAAAATCCGATTTCTGCATGGCCTGATTAAATCGGGTCCTGAGTTCGGCTGATTTGGGATAGCCTTTCACGTAGCTTGCGGCATGCCGGCGCATTTCACGAATTGCAATATGATTTCCCTTCAACTCGATCAACATGTCAAGGTGACGGAGCAGCGTTGCTGCTTTCTCCGCCAGTGTCGGTCCTGCCGTGATTTCGCCGTGAGACAAGTAGCGAGCAATCTGTTTGAAAATCCAGATATTACCGCAGGCTGCCCGGCCGACCATTACAGCGTCGCAACCGGTTTCAGCCAGCATGCGTCTTGCATCTTCCACCGTGCGGACATCCCCGTTACCAATCACCGGAATTTTTACAGCCTGCTTGACCTGCCTGATAATCGACCAGTCGGCAGTACCACTGTAAAACTGTTCCCTGGTCCGGGCATGCACAGCAATCGCTGATATTCCCGTTTGTTCAAGCTGCTTTGCTACTTCGGCGGCATTGATGCTCTGAGCATCCCAACCGGAACGAATTTTCACTGTTACCGGTATATCGACAGCTTCCACCATCGCCTTTACTATCGCGGCGGCTTTGCCAGGAGAACGCAACAAGGCTGACCCTTCCCCGTTCTTTACAATCTTGGGGGTAGGACAGCCCATGTTAAAATCAATGATATCAGCGCCCGTTGCCGCAACCCGCCGTGCTGCTTCCGCCAACTCTGCCGGAACCGAGCCGAACAACTGAATTGCCGTCGGTCGCTCGCGCGGGTCGATCTGCATCAGATCACGGGTCCGGCAGTTTTCATACAGCAGGCCTTTAGCACTGACCATTTCCGAGACAACCAGCCCACAACCCATTTCCTTGGCCAGCAACCGAAAGGCCAGGTCCGTTACACCGGCCATCGGTGCGAGAACCGTCGGATTATCCAGCCTTACCTTACCGATTGCGTTCATGGATAATCCGCAGCCCCTCCAGTGTTATGAAAGGCTCCACCACATCAATCGTGCTTGATTCCTGCGCAATGAGGTTGGCCAGGCCGCCGGTCGCGACCACTTTGGCCTCTGACCCCAGTTCCATTTTCATCCGCCGAACAACCTGGTCAACCTGTCCGGCAAAACCCAGTATTATACCAGCCTGCATACTGGCAACAGTATTACGGCAAATCACGGACTTGGGCATAACCAGTTCGATGCGGGGCAGTTTCGCGGCCCGTTGAAATAAAGCTTCCGTAGAAATACCAATGCCAGGAGCGATAGCGCCGCCCAGGTAATCGCCATTTTCGGCAATCGCACAAAAAGTGGTTGCCGTACCAAAATCAACAATAATCAGTGGCCCGCCATATTTTTCATAGGCGCCGATCGCATTCACAATCCGGTCCGCCCCAACTTCGCGCGGGTTCTCATAGTGAATTCGAATTCCTGTCTTGATGCCAGGCCCGACAACCAGCGGATCCCCGCCGAAATAACGCACGCACATCCGTTGAAACGGAACGATCAAGGGCGGCACGACCGAAGATATAATTACGGAATGGATCTGCTTCATATCCATTTTGCCATGTTGAAACAGGTTATAAATCAATATACCATATTCGTCGGAAGTCCGCTGACGATCCGTCGATATCCGCCAGTGGCAGAGCAATTCCTTCTCACGGTATATTCCCAGAACAATATTCGTATTGCCGATGTCTACGACTAGCAGCACTGCACTCTCTCCTTCGCTTCGTTGTCCAGGCCCGGTTATCCCTTTGCCTCGATGTTATCTTTCAGCGGGGCGGATTGATACGTCGCCGGCCAAAACACGCTCAACGCCAGTATCGGTTTCCACCAGCAAAGCGCCTTCTGCATCAATATCAATCGCCTTACCGACATAACTTGTGTCATGACCAATCACAGTAACCATTTTCCCCAGCGTAATCGATTCTTGCCGCCAGGCTTCCAGCACCGGAGCAAAACCTGTTGCCTTCACCGACAGATACAATTCTTCCAACCGATTGAGAATCTGAGTAAACAATGCCAACCTCGGCACGCTGGCGCCGCTTTCAATCAATAGAGAGGTGGCAACCCCTTGCAGTTCCGGCGGTATTTCTTCAGCCGCAATATTAACGTTCACGCCTATGCCGATCACAATGTGGTTGATTGCATCCATTTCCGCACTCATCTCAGTCAGAATGCCCACCAGTTTTTTCCCATTACAGAGAATGTCATTCGGCCATTTAATGCCGCAGGCAACTCCGGTACAGTCACGAATAGCCCGGTTCAGAGCTACCGCAGCCATCAAGGTGCATTTCGGCGCCTCCTGTGGCGGAAAAGGCGGCCTTAGAATGACAGAAAACCAAATTCCTTTGGCAAACGGGGAAAACCAGCCGCGTGAAAGCCGTCCTCTCCCGCCTACTTGCGTTTCTGTAATCACAAGCGTCCCCTCGGGGGAACCTTCGACAGCCCGTTTTTTTGCTTCGTCATTCGTTGATCCAATCGCGGAAAAATAAACCAAATCTTTGCCCAAGATTTTTGTCTTCAGCTGCGAAAGCACTTCATCCGGTCGTAGCAGATCCGGCAAGGAAACCAGACGGTGTCCCTGACTTACCGTCGATTCAATACCATAGCCTTCCTGACGCAATTTTTGAATCTGCTTGCTGATGGCAGCCCGTGAAACCTTCAGCTGCCTGCCCAATTCTTCGCCAGAAACAAATTGCCCCGGCTGACGGCGAAGCATATCCAGAATTGTACTGCGAATCATTGTCGCCTCTTTTCCGATTGTATCAATCGTAATCAGTTATTTTATTTCCCCATGTTTTTCTTCATTTTTTATTTCCATAATCCGGTTCGCATCATCGAGAAAAGCAACCTTCGGTTTCCACTCTTTGGCTTCCTTGTCATCCAGCATCACATAAGTGATAATGATAACCTTGTCACCCGGTTGAACCAGACGGGCTGCCGCGCCGTTCAAGCAGATTACGCCTGAACCACGGGGACCAGGAATCGCATACGTTTCAAGCCGTGCACCGTTGTTAATGTCGACAACCTGGACCTTCTCATTGATCATAATATCGGCTGCATCCAGCAAGTCCTCGTCAATCGTGATGCTTCCCACATAATTGAGGCAGGCTTCGGTTACCGTTGCGCGATGCAATTTTGATTTAAACAGTGTACGAAACATATTATTTTCCCTCCCAGATCATGTTGTCGATCAAACGGGTTTTGCCAAACCGGACGGCCAGCGCCAGCAAGACCGGCGATTCAATCATGTCAACCGACTTCAATGTTAACGAATCAACAATTTCAATATAATCGACCTTTGCCAACGGTTCGCTTTCAATCATGCCACGCATTGCAGCCAAAATCTCCGCGCTGTCGCGCACTCCCGTCGTCAGCAAGTTCCGCGCTTTATCCAGCGAACGGGACAACACCAGCGCCGCCTGTCGCTGACCAGGATCGAGATACTTGTTTCGTGAAGACATTGCCAACCCGTCGGCTTCCCGTACGATCGGCACCGCAACAATCTTCACATTCATATTAAGATCTTCCACCATGCGGCGGATTACAGCCACCTGTTGCGCATCCTTCTGCCCAAAGTAAGCAACATCGGCTTCAGAAATGTTGAAAAGTTTGCTCACCACTGTCGCAACCCCGCGAAAATGCCCCGGTCTGGATGCACCACAAAGCGTTGTCGTTATTTCATTCACGTCAACATACGTTAGTATTTTACCGCCACCAGCCGGATACATTTCATCTACGGACGGCGCAAAGAGAACATCAATGCCGGTACTTTCCGCCAATTTACAATCCCGTTCCAGGTCACGCGGGTAATCGGCGTAATCTTCCTGCGGACCGAATTGCAGCGGATTTACAAACAGAGTGGCAATCACCAGACCCTGTTCGGCGCGGGCCTGGCGCATCAAGGTAAGATGCCCCTCATGAAGATAGCCCATGGTCGGAACCAACCCCACCGTATTCCCATTGGCTTTCGCCGCATGAACAACTTGTTTCAGTTTGGATATTTGTGTAATAACCTGCATCCAAAACACCTCTTCATTAATCCCGAAAAAAGAACGCCTTCCCGCAAGCAGGAAGGCGCATTCGTTCAATCAGTTGTTGCGTCCCCCGTCTCGGTCACCATGGATCCAAGCGGTGTCGGGAATACGATATTGTATTCGGGTCATTTTGTGCAGCTCACAATGGATGCCGCCTAATTTCGACTACATGTTAGCACTTTGACGAAGAGCCGTCAATAGTGGTCAACAACAAGTTTGCCGCTTTGTTGCAACTTTAGCTAAAAAAGCATCCATATCGGCAACAAGAAAACGTTCGTGACGGCAAGTCCCCACTGTTTCCTGGCTATCAGCCGCGGTCACGGCAAACACCATTTTTTTACCGACAACTTCCACCAGTTCGGCTTTGGCCGTAACCATCATTCCAACAGGTGTAGCTGCAGTATGGCTCATTTCAATCTTGGTGCCGACACTCCCCTCACCGGGTAACAAACAGGAACGGATCGCGTCAATCGCCGCCTGTTCCATCAAAGCAACCAACAGCGGAGTTGCGAATACTTTTGCTCCGATATTGCCAAAAATTTCTGCCGTGTTGCTATCGGAAACCATAACCTCGGCACGACCTACTAGTCCGGCTTTAAGTCCTTCAGGCATTGCCACCACTCGCTTCCGGTACATTATAAACGACTTTGGGTCCTGGCTCGGCATCCGCAACCGGAATCGCTGACACGGAAGGCGGCTTGGGCTCGTCTTGATCAGGATCGACTGGTCGTTCCGTAATTTGCCCGTCCTTCATCAGTTGTTCCAGCTCAAAAGCTTCCAATGTTTCTTTCTCGATCAGGGCCGCCGCAATCAGGTGAAGCTTATCCATATGCTCTTTCAGCATCGCTTCCGTCTTTTCATACGCTTCCTCAATCATACGCCGAACTTCCTTGTCGATCGAATAAGCAACTTCCTCACTGTAATTGCGATCGCGGGAAATATCCCGGCCGAGGAAAACCTGCGTATCCTGCCGTCGGCCAAATGTTATTGGGCCGAGAACTTCGCTCATGCCAAACTCACAAATCATTTTGCGTGATAGTTCGGTGGCGCGCTCCAGATCATTCTGGGCGCCGGTAGAAATTTCCTCAAGCACCAGCGATTCGGCCACACGGCCTCCCAGTAAGGTTTTGAGTTGATCCTTCAGCTCTGACCGGGTTGCATAGTTTCGATCTTCCTTCGGCAGCATCAACGTATAGCCACCCGCCCGGCCACGGGGAATAATCGACACTTTATGCACCGGGTCGGCATTGGGCATCAACATGCCAATCAACGCATGCCCGGCCTCATGATAGGCAGTGAGTTTTTTATCCTTCTCACTGATCACTTTGCTTTTTCGTTCAGGCCCGGCAACTACCCGTTCAACCGATTCTTCCAGTTCTTCCATGCCAATCCGCTTTTTATTGCGACGGGCAGACAACAGCGCAGCTTCATTGACCAGATTGCTCAAGTCGGCGCCGGTAAATCCGGGAGTCCGCCGCGCCAGCACATCCAGGTCTGCTTCTTTCTCGACTGGCTTGCCCTTGGTGTGAACCTTTAGGATGGCCTGACGCCCCTTCACATCCGGTTTGTCAACAACAATGTGACGGTCGAACCGACCCGGGCGCAGTAACGCCGGGTCCAGAATATCCGGACGATTGGTGGCCGCAATGATAATGATGCCTTCATTCACACCAAAACCATCCATCTCAACCAACAGCTGATTCAGAGTCTGCTCCCGTTCATCATGTCCGCCGCCCAAGCCGGCGCCGCGTTGGCGGCCGACTGCGTCAATCTCATCGATAAACACTATGCAGGGAGCGCTTTTCTTGGCTTGTTCGAACAGATCACGCACGCGGGATGCGCCAACACCCACAAACATTTCGACAAAATCAGAGCCGCTGATCGAATAGAAAGGCACTCCAGCTTCGCCGGCAACCGCTCGCGCCAGCAGGGTCTTGCCGGTGCCGGGAGGTCCGAATAGCAAAACGCCCTTGGGAATCCTCGCTCCGAGGTCGTTAAACTTTTTGGGGTGTTTCAAAAATTCGACGACTTCTTCCAGTTCTTCTTTTGCTTCCTCTGCACCAGCTACATCTTCAAAGGTGACCTTGATTTTTTCTTCATTATGCAGTTTGGCGCGACTTTTGCCAAAAGACATGACTTTGCTGCCGCCACCCTGGGTCTGTTGCATGATGAAAAACCAAACGCCAATCAAAAGCAGCATCGGCAACAACGAAGAAAGCAACGTTGTCCACCAAGGTGGTTGTGGCGGCAGTTCAGCCTTGATATCTATTTTCTTTTCACGCAAAGTATTGATTAACGTGGGGTCGTTGGGTGTGACCAGCGTAAACTCCTGACCATCTTTCAACTTACCGCGAATCGTGTTGTCAACGATAGTGACTTTATCGACCTTTTGATCTTCGACCTGTTTCAAAAACGCGGTATAGGACACTTCAGTCTTGGTCGTCGTTTTTGCCGAATAATAGTCGATAATGGATATCGCGATGATGATGATCAGTAAGTAAAAGCCGACGTTGCGAAAAAACTTGTTCAAACGGGCCTCCTATTGCCAGCACGGATGGCTGTCTTATTGATATTATTCGTAGGGGATAATTATATCATAAAAAACAGGGGTGTAAAATAGCCGCGGCTTGACAGCCCCATAACTCAGCCTTTTTCGTAAATTTCCGGCTTTAACACTCCAATGAAAGGTAAGTTGCGATACTTACCTGCATAATCCAATCCATAGCCGACAACAAAATGGTCCGGAATGATAAACCCGTTGTAATCGACCGTTACATTGACCTTGCGTCGATCCGGTTTGCTAAGCAGCGTGCATATGCGTACACTGGCAGGTTTACGGGATTTGATGTTGTCCACCAGATAGTTCAGTGTCAGTCCGGAGTCGATGATATCTTCAATAATCAGAATATGGCGACCTTCGACTACTTCGTCCAAATCTTTGATAATGCGGACGACACCGCTGGAATTGGTTGCCAGTCCATAGCTGCTGATAGCCATGAAATCGATATCCATCGGGCGTTTGATTGAGCGGGCCAAGTCCGCCATGAAAATTACCGCACCGCGTAATACCCCGATCATCAGTATTTCCTGTCCGGCATAGTCATTGGTGATTTGTTGGCCTAATTCCCGCACGCGTGCCCCAATTTCTTCCGAAGTGATCAGAATCCGTTCTACATCTTTCAACATGCATTATTCCTCCTGTCAGTCAATATTGGCTGTTTTTACCTGCTCAATGAGAATAATTTCCCGGGTAGACTCTAATAACCGCCCGCGCTCTGACCGCCGCAACCCCATTACGGCAATAATTCCCGCTGAATCATGAATTATCGGCAAAACATCGCGCTGGTCGCGGGGAACTTTCAAATCGATCAGCAACTTTTTCAGCTTACGCGCACCAACAGCGCCCAACGGCTGAAAAACGTCTCCCGCCATACGCCGCCTGGCGTATAGGGGCAGCTGCAAAGCCGCAGCGTCAAAGGCAACTTTATCCGGGCCTAAATCGCCCGGCGGCGACAACGTACTTGTTTGCCAAGAACACCGAACCGTTACACCAAACCCTGGCAGGAATGTTTCACCGGGACATGCAAGAATAGTACTGTCAGGGATATTCGTCAAGGAACGCCGGCTATGATCGCTGGCAACTGGCAATGCCTCAATATAAAGGGACTGATAGCTTTTCCGTGCCTGCCAGGCGCCTGGCAAATCGATACGCCGCAATCCATTGTCATGCAAAAACAACTGCCTGATTTGTTCAATATGGGTGAAATTGATTCCCCGTGTATCGCCACGCAATTGCTCCAGCAAAACCATCAGCAATTCGCGTTGCACCGCAGCCGGCAAGCAGGAAAAAGTTGCCGCATCGAGCCGATAACCGGTTCCCTGGCGCAAGGCCCAGCTTGATAATCGATCAAGCACATATTGATGTATAAAATGTTGTCCGTCTGCCAGGATTTCTGCGGTTCTACACAACGTTTCGGTCAGGGATGGGTTGAACCGCTGCTGTACAAGTGGAATCAGTTCATGGCGTACCCGGTTGCGATAATACTCCACATTACAATTTGACTCATCAGTCCGCGGCTGCAAATTCCGTTCACGGCAATACTGTTCAATTTCGTTTCGTTTCAGGCATAACAATGGTCGAACAATATCATCCCGCCGCTTTTGCATCGCTGCCAAGCCGCGGCTGCCACTACCCCGGATCAAATTCAGCAATACGGTTTCAGCCTGATCGTCCTTGTGATGACCAGTTGCAATAAGCCCGCCGCCAATCTGGACCAACACGCTGTGCAAATAGTCATAACGTAAATAGCGGGCCACTTCTTCCAACGAACCGCCTGTAAGCCTCATTTTTTCGCGCACATCAGCAGCTCCGCCAAAAAAAGGCAAGTTTCGCTCCAGGCAGAACTGCCGGACAAATTCCGCATCCCGCGTCGAAGCTTCCCCGCGCAGTCTGTGGTCAAAATGTGCGACAAACAGACTTATCATGCCTTCAGCATGGTATTCTGCCAACAAATCTACCAGCACCAGCGAATCGGCGCCGCCTGAGCAGGCAGCCAGAACATTTCCGCCCCACGGCAAGAGGTCGTGATGCTTAATCCAGTCGCGAACCTTGGCCCGAATCATGCAAGCCTCCATTAGTGTTTTCGCCGCAAGTCCGACTTTCCCTGCGATACCAACATGATTACACAAAAAATAGACTGGTGATTCATGCTCATCCATATTATATTCAAATTCTCACCGATGCAAGTCTAATTTAACAATTCATGACCAATCCCAGGATTATTATAATAAAAACGGGGGTAGCCTGCGCTTCCCCCCGGAAAACAATCTTCGATTCAAAACAATTGCCTATTCCACAGCTGCCATAAGTCGATCCTGTTCCGGCACCTGAATCTTGCGCAATGTATTGAGTCTGACGTTTCGTTGTCCATTGGTCGGTTGCTTGCCGGACTTTTCATAGGCCAGTATACCGGGGCCATTATAGATCAATTCGGGAATCCCCTGATCTGACAACCGCATAACCAGCAGATGGTCAGGCACCTGATCAGCACGAAAAACCACTGACTCTGATTGCGTTGCCTTAATCTGAACCATCGTTGCCTTATCACGGGTCCGGGCATTATGAATTTTGCTGGAAGCCGGCAACAGCTCAAGATCAAAATCCGCCGCCGCCAAAACTTCGCAAAAACTTTCAACAACATGGGCGTCAGGCATAAAACTGCGTTTGGGAAATAGCCGCTCCAGTTCTGTCGTTAGGGAATAATATTGACAGATCAATTCGCCGACATGCTGTTTGGACAAAGCGGCTTCAACTCCTTCAACCGGCTTCTGATAGCTTTTTAAATATTTGACAAAACAATCGATTTCCCTCGGGACCTAAGTCCCATTTTTCACAAACTATAGTCCTATTTTTCAGCTTTGCCAATACTCCCCTGACAGTAAGTCCATCAGGGTGAGCGGTCCATTCCAGGCTGCGCCGGTGTCAAGAAAGTATTTATGGTTGCGGATCAGTGGTTGTGTCGCATCGTCAATATTGTCAATCAGTTCATACCTTTTCAGGTATTGAACGGGCGTATGCCCTGCCACCACATTTTGCGGGCCGCTATAGTTCAAAATGTAATCCTCGCGGATCCAGATCAGGTCATGCGCTGATTGTTGTTCAATCGCCCTGCCTGGTCTAATCCCGGCATGAACAAACAAATATCCATCCATTTCAACCCAGCGGGGCAATTCAGCAAAAAAAGCCAGATGTTCATCCAACGTATCCGTGTGCGCACGATAGGACTCCAATGTCGTTTCCCCGCCGTTCGCAAACCATTGTTCCAAGTTTTCCGGATTGATATTTCCCTGTTTTCGATTCAACAATGCCCGGCGCATCAAGTCTTCATGATTTCCATACAAAGCGATTGCGCCCATTTGGGTCAGCCTCAACACTTCAGCCACAACCCGTCGGGAATCCGGCCCGCGATCTACATAATCGCCAAGCAATACTAGACGGTCAATCTCTGGTGAATAATTGCAACGCGTCAGCACTAGCTGCATTTTTTCCAGTTGACCGTGCACATCCCCCATCACCAACAAACGACCGGGGGCGCTTGCCGGGCTTTTGTCCTTTCGCAAAAAAGCAACTCCTTCCTGTCACAACAAAACGGCAATCAATAAGCGTTAATTCCGTTTCGACATCAGACCCCGCTGCTCCTGCCAAAAGTTGAAAAAGCAAACAAAAAGAGGTCGCTTGCGCGACCTCGTAAAAACATCCATTAACTTTCTGTCGGTAATATTTGTCGCAACCGCGGCCCAATCAACCCTGTTCGCTGATAATACTGCCGATACTCGGGGAAAGTTTCCAACAGCAACGCTTCTTCGCGGCGCAGGCGAATCTGCAAAAAAGCTATTTGCAGTGCTGCGGCTCCTAGCATCAACCAGGTCGGGAACATCAGGACATTGGCCACTGCCCACGCCATGTAACAGACATATAGCGGGTGGCGGGAAAATTTATACGGACCATGCGCCACTACTGCATGCGCTTCGGGAACAACGGTCAAGCAATCTCCCAGGCAAAAAAGCGACCAGATAACCAGCGGATACGGCAATAGGGAAAGCACGACTCCTATCTGGCGCAGTTCCACCGCATAAGACACACTTGCCTGTTGCGGCGATAATACCATAACTGCCACACTGAAGCCAAAAGTAGTACCCAGGCCAATCAATACCGAAGAAATACGGGTATCAATGGTTTTCGGTTTTTGCAACAGACTGCGGCTAAGAAAATAGATATCCAGCAAACTGACAGCGATTACCGGCAATCCCCACAAAAAATGATATAACGACCGGTTCAGCGTCGTAGACGTCAAAACAATGATTGCCAGCATAAATAGTGTCACCGAACCGCCTGAAAAATATCGAATAATTTGTTGTTTGTCATTTTGTTTCATCACGGTCAGCTCCTTGTTCCCTCAAGTCTCCGATTCAATGCCTGCCAGAAAAATGAACCTCCGACCATGATTGGGCCGGAGGTTCATTCCCGTTTCATTTTACAGCGCGCCGGCCACGGTATTGAACTGTGCCAAAACCTGAGGCCCCAGGAGAATCAATCCAGCCATTCCGACGACGGCGACCAGAGCGAGAATCAAACCATACTCAACCATGCCTTGCCCTTTTTTATCCTGCAGCAATGAAGTAATCATGTTCAACATTTTTATTTACCTCCCCTATATTTTTGTTGTGCTTGCTTTCTTGACTTTATTGTAGCAAGTCGCAAGGGGAGTTCCATCATACGCAGGTCTTATTTATTCTAGGCAAATCGTCCTATTTGGCATCCGGGCACATTTTGCTTCGCTGCTTCATTTTTCGCTTTTTAAAGGTGCTGTAATCATCACTTTTGTCCCTTTGCCGGGATTTGACTTGATCATGAATTTCCCCTGCAACAATTGCAGCCGTTCACGCATGCCCATCAATCCGAAGTGACCGGCAGGAGATTCCTCATTCGATGCGTCGAAGCCTCTTCCGTCATCCTCAATCACCAGCGTCACGCCAGCCGGGGCAAATTCAATCCGGACTCTGACCGTAGAAGCCTGTGCATGTTTGACTACATTGTTCAGTCCTTCCTGGGCAACCCGAAACAGACCAATTTCAATATGACTCTCCAGACGCCGTTCCTTCCCGGTCACCGATATCTCGGTAAAAATCCCGTATTGGCTGCGCAATGCTTCCAATACTCCCCGGATTGTCGGAACCAACCCCAAATCATCAAGCGCCATTGGGCGAAGGTCAAAGATGATCTTGCGAATCTCCCCAAGCGTTCCCCGGATATGCTCTCGAAGCTGCCGCAGTTCCAGTTTGGCTCGTTCAATATCGGTGTCGATAAGTCGTTCACAGACCTCGGCGCGAAACACGATATTGGCCATCGCCTGAGCCGGTCCGTCATGGATGTCGCGTGCCACCCGCCGCCTTTCTTCTTCCTGGCTGCGAATAATCTGCGCGCCCAAGATTTGAGCGTTCTGCAGGGTTTCTATCTGGGCAAAAGCCGCACTCATCTGGTTTCCCAAGTAATCCAGAACCACGCCGACTTGAGAAACCAATTGCTCCGCTTTTGCAACCGTAACCCCCAAGTTCCGCAATCGGATTTCCTGTTCATTACGCTGGCGTCGCAAATTTTGTTCCTGTTCGCGGGTCACAGCCAGATCTACCTGAATTTTGCGGGCTTCCTCATAAGCTTCACGAACTTCCTGTTCAGGGTGGCTTTTAAAATCACGGCTGACTTCCATCAGGTGAATCCGGGCTTTTCGTTCGCTCCGTTCCAGCTCATCAACCTTGCTGATGATTTCTGCGGTTTCATTTTTTACCCGCTCAACGTCACGTTTGACATTTTCCAGTTCATCCCGGGCCATCTCGTAAACCTCATAAATCTGGCCCCGGCTGTCATAAATGCTGGAAATCGTCTTCTTGATGATCTTGTCCAGTGTTTTTACATCAATGTTTTGTATCATACTTCAATATCCACAATCCTGCGAATCACCAGGATGCCGATCACTTGCCCCACCCCGGCCACCCCCAACATTAGTTTGCCAAATGGATGTGTAAACAAAAGTTTGACGTATTCGGGGTTCAGCAAATAAATAACCAATCCCAGCACAATGGGTAACAAACTGACAATCAGGCCGGATATTCTCCCCTGTGCGGTCAACGTCCTGATTTCCCCGCGGATACGTACTCTTTCCCGAATGGTCCGGGCAATGTTATCAAGTACTTCTGACAAGTTTCCACCCACTTGCCGCTGGATCAAAACAGCAGTAAGCACCAAATCGAGATCTTCCGAATTGATGCGCCTGCCCAGATTAGCTAACGCGTCCTCAATTGTAACCCCTAAATTCATTTCTTTAACCGCACGGGCAAATTCCGAAGAAATCGGCGGCCGCATCTCCTGTGCCACCATGTCGGATGCCTGCATAAAACTGTAACCGGTTCGCAGTGAGTTTGCAATCAGAATCAAAGCATCCCCCAACTGGCTGTTAAAAGCTTTCATTCGTCTGGCCGTTTTCATACTGACCAAAACAAAAGGAAAGAAAAACCCCAACGCAGCCCCGGCCAAGCCGAAAATGAGCTGTCCACCGCCCAATAGCAGAAACAGAACCGACAGAAGCACAGCCGATGCAACACACAAAACGACAAACTCACCGCCCCGCAGCGGCAAGCCGGCGCGCAGCATCCGCAATTCAAGCGAGAGATTCCAGCGGGGCGACTCCAGATACCGGCCAAAATTGCGCAATATCCGGCGGAATCCAGTAGGCTCTTCGTCCATGTAGGTTGACGAAGATTTTTCCGTATGGAACTGCCCGCCGCTCGCCATTTGTGTCAAGCGATCTGAAATCCGGCGTTTTTCCGCTGTCGCCAACTGATGGAACAATAGGACGATCACGCTCAATGTCAAAAAGACACTGATGGAAATGAGCAGAATCATCGGCGTCTCCTATCGACCAAATAATTTAAAACGCAAACCGGTTTTGGTGGGTGAAGACGTTGCGTCCGGGTTCCAGGGCGCCAATTGGTCGGCAAGCGCCATAATCTTTTGCGCCAGCAGAGTCTCCGGTTGCGTCAAGCAAAAAGGAACACCTTTGTTGATCGAATTTACAACCGTCTTTCCGTCTGTCGGCAGGGTCAGGACAATTTCTTTTTTTAACGACTCCTGAACTTCACGCGGCTCAATTCCGCCCTCGGAATGAACGCTGTTGATCACCAGTTTTATTTTTTCGGCTGCATACCCCAGCGATTGCAGGATTTCCAGTGCGAGCTTGGCATTTTTCACCGCCGGTAAATCAAGTGCAGTCACTACAACGACAGTATCAGCTGCATCCAGCGCGGCAATCGTGACTTCATTGAAAGTTACCGCCGTGTCGATAATGACATAGTCATATGCGCTCCGCAGTTGCTTCACCACAGTTCCAAGCAAATAACCGGAAACCAGTTCTGCCTGTTCCGGCCTAAGCGGCGCCGCCAAAACGCGAATCGACTCATTGTAGGATGTCATATACGCCGCTAAAGTTTGTTCATCCAGATGTTCCGCGTCCGGCAATACATCCGCGATGGTGCTGCGCGGCATTAGGTTCAGGAAAAGCGGAACATCGCCAAACTGAATATCGGCATCGACGATTGCCACTTTCGTATCCGGGCGTTTTGCCAGTGCAACCGCCAGGTTGACTGCCAGCATGGTTTTCCCTACGCCGCCCTTTCCCGCAAAGACACTAATTACTTTGCCTGGAGATTTAACTCCCGATTTTACACGCAACGCATCACGCACCTGACGATCACGACTCACCGACTGTCGCACTGCCTGAATCAATTCGTCTCCGGTGAACGGTTTCGTCAGATAATTTTTGGCCCCTGCCATCATTGCCCGGCGCAGGTATTCTTGTTCCCCCTGGACGCTCATGATAATAATGGTAGTTTCCGGCACTTCCACCGTTAGCCGCTCGGCCGCAGTAATCCCATCCATCCCTGGCATATTGATATCCATCAGTACGACATCCGGGCGCAGCGCTTTGGCCTGAAACAGCGCTTCTTCGCCGTTGCTGGCCTGGCCGACCGCCTCGATTTCCGGTTGAAACTGTATCAGCTTGACAATATTTTCGCGGGTAGTGGCGACATCGTCAACGATTAGGACTCTGATTTTGTCGGACATCAGTCTGCCCTCCTGACGGCTTCTGAATAAAGGGATTCTGATTCATATGCTCTTTCAATTCCTTTGACATTGGAGGAACCAAGGCTTGCGGATCAACGATTGTCGGCGTCACTAAAATTATCAGTTCTGTCTCACCTTTAATAAAGCTCGTGCTGCGAAACAACTGTCCGAGCACCGGCAAGTCGCCCAAAAACGGAAATTTGTTCACATCACGGGTAATATCATTGGCAATTAGGCCGCCAATCGCCATCGTCTGTCCCGAGGCCAGAGCGATCGCCGTTTCTGCTTTCCGCATCCGAATCGATGGTATTTCGATATTTGATCCCAGTTTTATCTTAGTCGTCGGATTGTTCCATTCCATAGCACTTACTTCCGCTTTGATCTTGCTTGTGATAATTCCATCCAGGCTGGCTTCCGGCAATATATCCAGCTTGATGCCGTAATCCTTCCATTCAATGCTTACTTGCCCGGCCATGTTGCTTACGGGAACCGGAATCTGTCCACCGACAAGAATGTTGGCTTTTTCGCCGCTGAGAGTAACCATGTTGGGCTGCGAAAGCAATTTTGCGTTGCCGGTTTGAACCAGCATGCTCAATTGTGCATTGAGCGTAGCAAGCTGGCCCATATTACCCAGGGAAATGTTTGTCCCGCTTATTGCGTCAGATTGCCCCTGCCCGGCAAAGAAAATCCCGGGGGAGAGATAATTGGTGCTATAATACTGCAAACCCAGTTTACTGGTTTTAGTCCTGTTAATCTCGACAATCCGCGCCTCAATTTTTATCTGGACCGGTTTTGCGATCTCCAGCAGATTGACCACTTTCTCGCCATAGGCGGCAGCGATTTTTTCCGCCCGGGCCCGTTGATATTGGTCATTTACAGATCCTTCGAGGATTACCGTCTTGTTCACCTTGACCACCCGGATATCCGGATAACCGAGTACCCGTTTGATTTCATTGGCGATTGCCGGATCATTGGCCGCCACTTCCACCTGGTAGGTCTGCCTTCCCATGTTGGACCAAATGATCAGCGTTGTCGTTCCCGTCTGTTTACCGACCAGAATCAGTTCATCGCTGGATACAACGACCACGTCCGCCACCTCTGGATTGGCGATCGCCGCCCGCTGCAGCCCGCTCATATTCACAGTCCGGGATTGTCCGGCGCCCACCGTCATCTTTTCCGGCGCCGCCGCAACCGGTCCCGGAGAAACAAACAGCATGGTCAGACAAAGCAGTACGCCCAGGGCAAATTGTTTTTTCATGGCGACACCGCCTCCCTTACTCAATTTTTGTTCCCCGGATCACCGGAATCCCTGAACCTGCTTTGGGGGCCGCATCTGCACCGGCCGGCGGCGCCGCCGGAGGTTGGGGTTGTTGTTCTTTCCCCTGCTGTATCGGCGATTTATGTACCCCGACAATATCTGTTGGTGTAACTGGACGTTTAACGGGATCACTACTTTCCGGCAGATATGGCCGCAAGGCAAACCGCAATTTTCCTTTTTCTTCGGCCAAGGCTATTTTGGCAGCCTCTTCCGGTGCAACCGCCAGGGTCACCGTTGTTGCCTTAACCACGCCGGCATCCTTGGCAGCGTCTTTTTTTAGATCACGCTGATCTGGCGCCGCTTCACTGTCCTTATTCACCGCCAGTACCAGAATGTTTTGCAGCAGAATCTGGCTGACATTGTCCCCTACAACCTGTTGATCAAACGTCACGATCGCGTCAACCATGTCGCCTGCCTTCAGCAACCCCGCCACTCCGGTAATATCGGAAACACCGACCGTCAGTGCCCTTTTGCCGGCAGGAATCACGCCGGTAAATCCGACTTGTTTGCCATCCGTGAACAATCTGCGTTGCAAGACTTGCTCGCCCCCGACAATCGTTTCACTGGTAACCATCCCGATCACAATTGGCAGCTCTCTCACCGCCCCTGGCTGAATGTACTCGGCAGGGATACGCGACTCCTGGACCATTGCTGCCGTAATGCGGGTTTTGGCCGGGATATCGACCCGGGCCGTCACTACCGGTTCGCCTTCAACCACAGCCGGTTTTTGCACGCTCTGGTTGAGAAAATTGTATACCAGGACCGCCGTGACAAAGCTAAGAACCAGCGCAATTCCCGTCAGCCCCTTGCTTGAAAGTTTTGCCACACTGCATCTCCCCTCTAACTCCGCTATTTTGTGGTTTTATTGTACAGGAGACATTACAAAAGCTCAATAGATCAGGCCTTGCCGCAGTACTACCCCAGTCTCATTTTTCAATAGGACCCCAGTCCCTTTTCTATTTTCTTACAACCATTTTTTGGTCCGAAAGAATTTGATCATGACTAAGGATACGGCCAACATCAGAGTCCCAATCGCATAGAAACCATATTCCCAGCGCAGTCCCGGCATCGATTCAAAATTCATTCCGTAGACACCGGCGATAAATGTCAGGGGAATAAAAAGGGTGGATATAATCGTAAGCACTTTCATAACCTCGTTCAACCGATAGCTGATACTTGACAGATAAATGTCCAGCATGCCGGCGACAAGATCGCGGTAAGTTTCCACCATATCAATCACTTGAATGATATGATCGTAAATATCCCGCAGATAAGGCCTGGTTTCTGCGTTGCACAACCCCGATTCACAACGTTCAAAACTGCCGATAACTTCTCGCACTGGCCAGACCGCTTTGTGAAGGTATAACAGCTGGCGTTTGAAAAAATGAATCTGTTTCAGCTGCAACGGACCGGGGCGAAGCACCAAAGCTTCATCGAGATAATTGAGGACATCGCCCAGCTCATCCAGTACGGAAAAAAAATGATCAACTGTCAGGTCGAGCAAGGCATAGGCCAGATAATCAGTCCCTTGACTCCTGATCCGTCCCTTGCCGGTTAATATCCGCGTACGCACCGGCTCGAACAAATCCTGATCTGTCTCGCTAAATGAAATCAGCCAGTCTTTGCCCACCAACCAGCTAACCTGTTCAAAAATGATATTTCCCTTTGTATCTTCAGTATAGCCGGTTGCACGCTTTTTCTTGCCTTCCGGGAACGGTTTGACAACTCTGGGCACGCGCAATACCAGAAACAAGTATTCATCAAATTCTTCAAATTTGGGCCGCTGCGTCGTATCAAGAATATCTTCCAGCACGAGCGGGTGGATTGCAAAGTGGCGGCCGATTTTCTCGATGGTTTCGACGTCATGAAGCCCTTTGACCTCGATCCAGGCAATTCCAGCTTTGGCTGCATCACTCAACAGAGCGTCCACATGAGTATATTCTTGCACGTCCGCACCTGTTGCAGTATACACCGTACGCTGCAAAGCAATTTGATCCAGGTACACATCGCCGATATGATGCAAAGTACCGGGCGGAACGCCAATTTTTTTGCTATAATGCCCTGCCGGTTGTTTCAGGATACTCACTCCATCCACAGTTTTCCTATTCACTTTATCTTTTGCTAGTGTGTTTGACATGACCGGGCAAAAGTCCTGCTGTTTGGGTTGAAGCACGCAAAAGCTGAAAAAAAGCAGCAAATATCGGCAGGAAATATCCGCCTCGGGTGGAACATTTTAAAGTAGGTAGCTACAACGTTAATTAATAATGAAAAGAGGGATATCGGTTGGATATCATTAAAGAATTATTGAAAGATGTTCCTGTGCCGAAGATGGTAAAAATTCGCCAGTCTTTCAACGCTGATGAGATTGTCGACGTCAGCGGCGCACTTGCCACTGCTTTGGCAGATTCGGGACAGCTAGAACGAATCAAGCCGGGAATGCGCATTGCCATTGCCGCCGGCAGTCGCGGGGTTGCCCAGTTGGCTGCTTTGGTCCGGACTACGGCAGACGAAGTGAAGAAGCGCGGCGGCAAACCGTTCGTCGTGCCGGCAATGGGCAGTCACGGCGGCGCCACCGCCGAAGGGCAGGCAGAAGTGCTGTTTCACCTTGGCGTCTCCGAAACCACAGTTGGCTGTCCTGTTGTCTCATCGATGGAAGTGGTCGAACTCTCGAGACTGCCGAACGGCATGCCGGTATATATGGATAAACACGCCTATGAATCCGATGGAATCATTGTAATTAATCGAATCAAGCCGCATACTGCCTTCCGTGGTCCCAATGAAAGCGGGCTGGTGAAGATGATCACCATCGGCCTCGGCAAACAAAAAGGAGCCGAATCCTGCCACGCTTACGGGTTTAAGCTGATGCACAGCCTGATTCCGGCCATGGCCCGTGAAGCGCTTGCGCACGCACCGATCCTGTTCGGTATTGCCACGGTTGAAAATGCTTATGATCATGTGGCAAAAGTTGTAGTTGCCGGCGCTGAAACCCTGATTGAAACCGACAGACAGCTTTTGATCGAAGCAAAAGCTGCCATGCCGCGAATTGAATTTTCGCCGATCGACGTTTTGATCATCGATGAAATAGGCAAAGATATCTCCGGCGACGGAATGGACCCCAACATCACCGGGCGTTATCCGACGCCTTATCCTACCGGCGGACCCGAAGTCTCAAAAATGGTAGTACTCGACCTGACCAAGGCCGGCGGCAATGCCAACGGCGTCGGAACCGCCGACTTCACAACCCGGCGGCTAGTCAACAAAACTGATTTCAAAGCAATGTATGCGAACGGAATCACCTCGACGGTCGTTCGGCCTAATGCAATTCCTACGACCCTGGACAGCGACCTCGATGCCATTCGGGCTGCCATCAAAACCTGCAACGCGCTCGACCTGCAAAAAGTCAGAATCGTGCGGATCAAGAACACGCTGCAGCTTGGTGAAATTCTGATTTCAGAAGCAATGCTGCCGGACGCTCAGGCGCTACCTAACGTGACGGTCTGCTCAGACCCCTTCGAAATGGAATTTGACGCGCAGGGTGATCTTGCCCGAGAATAAATGATCCCGCAGCAAAACAGGAGAGAATGATGAAAAACATTTCAACCGACAGTAGCAATGCCCGGCCAGAGCACAGCCGGGCCATTGTATTTCTTTTATTGGCAGCCCTGCTCTGGAGCACCGGCGGCTTATTCATCAAGTGGGTCGAATGGAATGGAATGGCCATTTCCGGCGTACGCAGCCTTATTTCGGCGCTTGTGATCGGGGTGGCTTTTCGCCGGGATCTCAAAATCACCTGGTCTGCCACACAACTGCTTTGTGCGGTCGCCTATGCCCTTACCGTCTCCTTGTTCGTCGTAGCGAACAAAATGACTACGGCTGCCAATGCAATCCTTTTACAATACACTGCTCCCGTACATGTCGCCTTATTATCAGCCTGGCTGCTCAAAGAACGGATCACCCTGCGGGACTGGCTGACCATCACGGCAGTTCTGACCGGCATGGTCATGTTTTTCTTTGAACAAATGAGCCCGGGTAATTTAATCGGTAATATGTTGGCGTTATTTACCGGGTTTACCTTTGCGCTGTTCAGCGTGCTGTTACGCAAGCAGAAAGGAGCTTCCCCCGCCGCTTCAGTTTTTTTGGGCAACCTGCTGACAGCCCTGCTTGGACTGCCGTTTATGTTGGACGGCGCTCCCGGGGTCCAGGGCTGGCTTGGCATGATTTATCTCGGTGTTTTCCAACTGGGCCTGGCTTATGTCCTCTATACCTGGGCACTGGCACACGTGACTGCGATGGAAGCGATCCTGATCACGTTGATTGAACCCGTTCTGAATCCAGCCTGGGTCTTTCTGTTGATGGGCGAAATCCCCGCACTGAGTTCACTGGTGGGTGGCGCCATTATCATTGGTGCAGTGACTATCCACCACCTGGTCGGAGCACGCCGATGTTGAATCCGCTTTCGCTGCTGGTTAAAAACCGCCAATTTCAGGCTATTGCCGGAATTCAGGTCTTTAATGTGTTTGGCGCACAACTGCTGGCGCCGGTGCTGCCGATCTATCTTGCCAGCCAAGGGCAAACAGCTTCTCAGATCGGCATGGTCATGGGGATTACCGCCATCGGGGCCCTGATCATGCGCCCCTCGGCCGGTCGTTCGGTTGATCTTCAGGGTAGCCTGCCAATCATCCGGTTTGGGCAAGTCGTTCTGGCGCTTTGTTTGTCCGCCTATTTCTGGTTTTCAAGCTTTATCCCCTTGTTGATTATCCGGTTTTTACATGGCGCCGCCCAATCATTTTACTCCACTGCCAGCGTGACCTTTGCCAGCAGTGTGGAAACACCGCAAAATACAGCCGCTGCGATCTCCCTGTTCACTGTATTCACAATGGTCGGCCTTGGTACGGCGACAAGCCTGGCGCCGCTGTTATATCTGGAAATCAAATTTTTTCCGCTCGTGGGATTAAGCCTCGCCTCCCTGGGTATTGCATTTGCGTTTGCCGTCATGCTGGCAAAACCGATTGCCCCGGTACAAGATTCTGAGCGGCTGCCATTTACCTCCGTACTCCGCCTGCCGTCCGTATGGGCGCCGGCCGTCTGTCTGTTCGCCTCCAATTTTGTATTCAGCACCCTGTTCACTTTCGTCCCGCTGTATGCGATTGCTGAAGCGGTATCGGGATATTCTTCGTTCTATATTTGTTTTGCCATCGCGGTAGTCTGCACCCGCTTGGGGGTCCAATCATTAACGCAGGCTTTTTCCGCCGAAACCGTCGCCACCGCTGCCAGTCTGTTGAATATCCTTAGTGCATTGGTTATCCTGACCGCTCCGTCAGCCTTGACTTTTGGCTTATCCGGCATCTTGATCGGGCTGGGTTTTGGCATCATCTTTCCGGCACTCACCGTATACGTGATTCAAAGAATACCCCCGGCCATCAAGGGTACCGCACTCTCAATCCTCACTGCAGCTGGCGATGTCGGCAATGCCCTTGGCGCGGCAATTTTGGGGATAGTGGCAGAATTTTTCGGCTTCCGCTGGGTCTTTGCCTCCGCCGCGATGGTTGTTTTGCTATGCGCACGGTACTTCTACGTCACGCTGGTCAACAAACCGGCGGCAACAGATCATTTATAGCGCCAGCACTCTGCAGCGCACGAGCCGGCAGGAACAAAAAAAGAAGACCGTGGAGAAGCGAGTTTGCTTCCACCACGGTCTTTCCTGTTAATCCTTTCGGTTGGCAAGGAACTACTGTTTGCCCCACTCGGTGTGAAATACCCCGGGCCGGTCGGTCCGTTCATAGGTGTGGGCGCCGAAATAGTCACGCTGGGCCTGGATCAGATTGGCTGGCAACACGGCCTGCCGATAGCTGTCATAATAGTCCAGCGAAGCGTTGAACGCCGGCGTGGGAATTCCCAGGTCGCGACAGGTCTTGAGCACTAGCCGCCAGGGTTTCTGCGCCTCCGCCAGCACCGAAGCAAAGAACGAATCCAGCATCAGGTTGGCCAGTCCAGCGTCCTTGGCAAAGGCATCGCGGATCTTGTCCAGGAACCGGGCCCGTATGATGCAGCCGCCCCGCCACAGCAAGGATATTTCGCCGAACTGCAGATTCCAGCCATACTCCTTGCTGGCTGCAGCAAGCAAGGCAAATCCCTGCGCGTAGGAACAGATTTTTGATGCGTAAAGAGCATCATGCACTGCCTGGATCAATTCCTGCCGATCACCATTCCATGTCCCCTCGGGCCCTTTCAGCACATTAGCGGCCTTGACCCTTTCGTCTTTAACCGCCGACATGCAGCGGGCAAACACCGCTTCGGTGATAGCCGGTGTCGGAATCCCCAGATCGAGCGCGCTTTGAGAAGTCCATTTGCCGGTTCCTTTTTGGCCGGCTTTGTCAAGAATCAGTTCTACCAACGGACGTCCGGTTTCCGGGTCCACCACCGCCAGGATGTCGCGGGTGATTTCGATCAGGTAGGAATCGAGCGGCCCCTCATTCCAGCGGGCGAACACGTCATGCAGCTCTGCTGCCGTAAGTCCGCCAGCCTTGCTGAGAATGTAATAGGCTTCAGCGATCAGTTGCATATCGGAATACTCGATGCCGTTGTGAACCATTTTGACATAATGGCCGGCGCCATCCGGTCCGACAAAAGAGCAGCAGGGTCCGTCGGCCACCTGGGCCGCAATTTTGGTGAACAGTGGTGCAATCTCTTTGAAAGCAGCCTCATCGCCACCCGGCATCAGGCTGGGGCCTTTCAATGCACCTTCTTCACCGCCGGAAACGCCCATGCCGACAAAGCGAATCCCTTTGGCAGCCAATGACTTGAAACGCCGCCGGGTATCTTCAAAAAATGAATTGCCGCCGTCGATCAAAATATCGCCGGATTCCAGATAGGGCAGGACCTGTTCAATCATGTCGTCAACAGGTTTGCCCGCCTTGACCATCAACATGACCCGTCGCGGCCGCTCCAGTGATGCAGCCAGTTCCGCCAACGAATAAGTGCCTTTTACGGCTGTACCGGCCGCCTGTCCGGCCAGGAATTCATCGACTCTTGCAGTGGTCCTGTTGAATACGGCCACCTGAAATCCTTTGCTCACCATATTCATTACCAGGTTTTCGCCCATGACGGCAAGTCCGATCAGTCCAATATCACATAGTGGTTTCACGGTGATTCCTCCCCTGCCCTATAAATTTCTATCACGGATACATTAATATTATTTTCTACACAGCTGCGTATTATCCTGTCGTACTTCAATCCAGGCTGAAAATCTTACCGGGATTCATAATCTGATTGGGATCCAGCGCCAGTTTGATCGCTTTCATCATTTTCAATTCCACCGGGTTACAATATTTCTTCATCAATGCCAGCCGTTTGTAACCAATGCCGTGCTCGCCGGACAGTTTGCCGCCTACAGAGTAAATGAACGCATACAGTTCATCCTGCAGTTGCGGCAGAATTTCCAGCCATTGTTCCATTGGCATCGCTTCCTTGAGGATATCGGCATGCACATTGCCGTCAGCCGCATGGGCGGCGATGTGGATACTTACACCATATTTGGCGCTCAGTTCGGAGAATTTCTGCACCACATCGGGAATGCGCGACATCGGCACCACCGTATCTTCGGCCGAGAAAATCAGGCTGCGGGCCCGGTTCGCTTCACCAAAGGACTTGCGTGCCTTCCAGATTTTCACCGGGTCTGCAACCAGGACCTCCAATGCGCCGTTGGCAGTACAAAGCTCATCAATAAACACGCACTGTTCATCCAACACATCTTCATTATTGCCGTCGATCGACAAGATAACGTAATATCCCTTGTCGCTGTGCGGCAGCTTTTCATGCAGGAACTCTTCAGCACAACGAATGCCCTTGTTATCCATGAATTCAACACAAAGCGGGTTGATCGGCGACTGCATGACCTTGGCAACAATATTGATGGCCGATTCCAGCGTCGGGAAAATCGCCAGCAAATCGACGACATGCTGCAGGCGGGGGACCATCTTCAGGTACACCTTGGTTACAACGCCAAGAGTCCCTTCCGATCCGATCATCAATTGCGTCAGGCCATAGCCGGTTGAATCCTTCTTCAGTTTGCCGCCCAAAGTCACGACTTCACCTTCCGGAGTCACGATCTCCAGCCCCAATACATGCTGCCGGGTGGTGCCGTATTTTACCGCCTTTAATCCGCCGGCATTCGTCGCCACGTTGCCGCCGATAAAAGAACTATCCGAACTGCTGGGTTCCCCAGGGTACAGGTAACCTTTTTCGTTGGCAAGTTTGTGGACATCTGCAGTACGAACACCCGGTTCGACAACCATGACCATGTTCTGTTCATCAATTTCCAGTACCTGATTCATCCGCTCCGTGGAAAGCACAATACCGCCTTCATAGGCTACCGAAGCACAAGCATAGCCTGAGCCGGCGCCTCGCGGCACTACCGGAATCAGTCGACGGTTTGCCAGTTTCAGGATTTCAGCGACTTGCAGCGCAGTTTCCGGTAAAACGACCGCTTCCGGGTAGCGGATATATTTTTCGCCAGTCACTTCATCATGAGAATACGGCTCCATCTTGTCACGGTCAGTCCAGACATATTTATCGCCGACGATCTGTTTTAATTCAGCAATGGCGTTTTCATCCAAAGGACTATATTTACTCATGTTCTCACTCCTCATGGATACGGCGAAACGGACATTTTCATCCGTTTCGCCGCTAAGTACTCTTATTAACAATAAGCTGCTACAACACTGATAACCATTAGCGCTGAATACGGGCCGACCCGCCGGCGGCAAAGGCGCGAACCTGTTCGAGATTGGCCATGGTCGTATCGCCTGGGAAAGTGGTCAGTAAAGCGCCGTGCGCCCAGCCGAGCCGCAATGCTTCATCCGGTTCAAGACCGGTAAGCAATCCATAGAATAAGCCTGAAGCAAATCCGTCGCCGCCACCCACCCGGTCATAAACGTCCAGTTCGGTTGTCGGCGCAATGTAAGTCTTGCCGTTGATCCAGGCAACCGCGCTCCAGCTGTGGCGATTGGTGGAATGGACTTCACGCAATGTAGTGGCCACTATTTTGATCTGCGGCAGCTTCGCCGTGACCTGATCAATCATACCAAAAAATGCGGTCGGGTCCAGTTTTGATTTTGCAGCGACTTCCGGCCCGGGAATCCCCAATCCCATCTGCAGGTCTTCCTCGTTGCCAACCAACACATCCACATGCTGCAAAATTCTGCCCAGCACTTCGACAGCGCGTTTGGGACCGCCAACGATATTCCAGAGTTTTGCCCGATAATTCAGGTCGAATGATACAACAGCGCCAGCGGCTTTAGCCGCCTGCATCCCTTCAATAATGATTTCCGGCGTTGTTTCCGACAATGCGGCAAAAATACCGCCACTATGGAACCACCGTACACCGCCGGCAAAAATCTGTTGCCAGTCAAAATCGCCCGGTTTCAACAGCCCGCCAGCTTCATTCGCCCGGTTGTAGAACACGACGGGGGGACGCACACCTTGTCCGCGGTCGCTGTATACCGTTGCCATGTTGGGTCCATTGACCCCATTATGCTTGAAATGCTTGTAGAAGGGTTTTACACCCATTGCTTTAACACGGTCAGCAATCATCTCCCCGACCGGATAATCGACCATTGCCGTGGCAATACCGGTTTTCAGACCGAAGCAATCCGCAAGATTCGCTGCGCAGTTATATTCGCCGCCACTGACATGAATCTGACATTCTGTCGCTTTGCGGAATGGAACCACCCCTGTATCCAGACGGTGCACCAACGCGCCGATGGACAAAAAGTCCAGCGCTCCCTCGGGACGAATAGTAAGACCAATTGTACTCATGATTTCCCTCCTCTGTTTTAATTATCATCCGGCAGGACCGCGCCTGCTTGAACACTTGCAGAGGGTTCAGACAATTACACCGCAGTGTCAAGCCGGCGTCTTCCGCAAACCTGCTCCCACACCACTACTTTAGCCTTGGAAAACCCGTTGAAGGTCGTGGCCGAAGCCGAACTGTAGGAACCGATGTCCGGTACTAACAACAAGTCGTCGACGTCGAGACGAACCGTTTCTTTCTCGCGGAAAATCACATCGAACGAGTCGCAGCTGGGTCCGGCAAAGGTTGCCGAAATCAGCGGTTCATTTTTGAATGGCAACAATTCATAGTCCCAGTGGTCAAAAATGACGCCGGAGAAAGTCCCGTAAATGCCCTCATCAAGGAAATACCAGTCCTGATTGTCCCGATGCTGTTTGCCAATAACCCGGGTAATCAATTTTACCGCTGTTCCACAGATAAAACGCCCCGGTTCCGCCCAGATCTCTGTAGCTGGGAAATATTCATCCAGGGCGGTATTAATCGAGCTAAGAATCGCCTGAATATTGATTTTTTCACTACCAGGCACCCGGATCGGAAAACCGCCGCCGATATCAAGAATCCGCAGGTTCATGCCATGCCCCTGCGCTTCATCAAACAAGTTCCTGCACATTTTGATTGCATTAAGGTAAGCATGGTGTTGTGTAGCCTGGCTACCGACATGAAATGCCAGCCCGGCAACATCCAGTCCACAATCACGCGCTTTGAGCAGCAACTGCATGACATTGCCCGGCTCGGCGCCAAACTTTTTATTCAAATCAATCAACGCTTCCGGGTTCTGCATGCGAACCCGCACCAAAACTCCTGCGCCAGGCGCAACACGCGCCATTTTTTCTATTTCCGGTTCACTATCCACCATATAATATGAGATTCCCGCCTGTTGGGCCGTTTCGATGCTGTGCACCGGCTTAATCGGATTGGCAAAAACCATCCGGTCGCCACCGATCCCCATTTCTTTCAGCTGGAAGATTTCACCGTCCGAAGCAACATCGAAACAAGACCCCAGGTCTTTCAGTGTGCGGACAATCCGTTCGTCAGGATTTGCCTTGACCGCATAATGAATGTTGACCCGGGGCATAAATTCCTTCAAGTAGCGGTAATTGTTTTTTACCTGTTCGACCGACATGACCAACAGCGGCGTACCGAACTGCTCCGCCAGCCGTTTGACATCGGCCTGGGATAGATGAAATTCCTTTTGCATATCCACTCCCCTTTTACCCTTTGATTCAACGGGAAAAAACCCGCTTTGATTGTATCACATCAGCAAAAAACTGCAATATTATTTTAGTGTCATTTGTGTCATTTATTTGCCGGTCTGCCCGGACTCCTTGAGAGTTCCCACCCGCACGATGCGATCGGCACCTTCAAATTCATCCGTAGAAATCGTTTCCCGGCTAAGCTCGATATTACCCCGCAGTTTGATGCGCTGCACCATGACCTGGAATGCCGGCTTGCCTTCCGAATCGACGATCTCTTCACCGAAGGGCAGTGAATGATCCTGCACGATCAATGTCTGAGGCACCCGCAGCGATTTTTCGGCAGTCTCAATTTTCACGGCTGCAATCTGCGCATCTCTTTTCCCATAGATACGGACATCCAGTTTTCCGGCTTCGACCGAACTCTTTATGTAAATTGGATTCGCAGAGTTATTTTTTAATTTAAGATCGATTTGCCCATCAGCAACCGTAGCATCCAACCCGAGAGGCACATAAGCCGGCGGCTCATAATGAGCACTGCGTTCTATCACCTGAAAATCACTCAGCAGGGCCGCATTATACAATGTGGTTGAAACCTGGCAAACGCCGCCGCCCCAATCCATCACCATGCCTGTACTTGACATCGTTGGCGCCATTCGGTAGCCAGCCTCCGGCACTCGGGTGCCAATTCGGTCATTGAATGACAATATGGCGCCGCCCTTGACCAAAGTTCCATTCAGTTTTTCGGCGGCAATCTTGATATTATGGGATCGATCTTCATCATTCAAATCAAAAGTTGTCGCAAACGAAGCCAGCAATCCATCGATTCCTTTTAAATCGGCAACTCGCACTGCAGCCGGTTTCTCGCTTGCCACCACCGAAACCGGATAGGCCCGTCCAGTCGTAATGGCCTGCGCCGTTTTTAGCAAAGTTGCTTCAATATCCACCCGAAGTCCGGTTACATCGGGTTCAATATGCAGATTCGAATGGGTATCGGTAAGAATGGCATCGACAGGCTTGCGTTCCAAGTTGGATGCAATATCGCTGATAAATAGACGCAGTTTTTCCATGTCCGGTTCTAATCCCAGTGGAATTGTTTTTCCCCCATTGGTTGATACGAACTGGCTCTCTATCCTCTCCAATAAGTTCCCGGTGCGACCCACGCCATAAGCACGACGAACCAGGCTGGCAGCGTCAGGACGGTTGCGCACAATATCCCATGGCACATCCCATTTTTTTTCACCGTATTGCAGTGTTAAGACGGGTTCTGCCTGGCGTTTTGTTAACGCCTGCGTCACAATTTTCTCCGCTTCGCCAACTGACAGTCCCCCGACCGGAATGTCGGCAAGACTCAGCCCGCGACAAAGCGTATCGGAAAAAACCAATGCTGTATCATTGGCTACCAACAGTACGCCGCCCATAAATAGGATGACCAGAAAAAAACTGATAAATCGCGTGGAAATACACTCCCATCATTACTGATGTTGCTATGACAGAGCGAGAATCCCCGCTGATGCGGGGATTCTTGTCGCATATCGCAGAGTTTTAGCTCTTACAACCGTAGGTTCATCGTCAATTCAATCATTTTATCTTCTTCACGAATGCGTTGCAGTATTTCTTCCGTGATTTCACTGCCCTGTTCAATAATCACACTGCCATCGGCGGAAGTGATCCGGCGGTTCACCCGTTTGCCAAGCAGATAGCGGCGTTGTTTCTCTTCAAACAGTTGCGCAGCATCATCCGTGGCAACTGCCGCAGGAGCAGCAGGCTGCACCGGGGCAGCTTCATTCATGCCATAGGAATTGGCCGGCGCCGTCCGCATACCCATTGTCCCGCGTCCAGTCGGGTCCACCGCCTCGCTAATAATCAGCACATCTTTGCCGAACGTTACAATTTGTTGAACCGGAATCAAAATGCGTTCGCCAATACTTTCTTCGACTTCACAGGTATTGATCCGGCCAGTTTCATCAATCGAAATTTCAACCACTTTGCCACCCATTTGTCCAGCCCGGGTTAAGGTCCGGGTTCCAATCACCTTGACTCCTGCTGCCATCAGTTGTTCAATCCGGGGTAGTGTGGAAACGGGGATGAGGTTACTGGTGCCTTCCACGGTTACCGCCGACTCGCCCAGTCCTGTAATCGCATTGAAAGGCAGGACTTTTGCGCCGAGGTACCAGGACCCATCATCAACCACCAATGCCACCACTGCGCCTTGAGAAGCATCAATCACCAGGTCCTTTACGGTTCCGACCTGCTTGCCTTCACTGATACTAATCACTGGCAGCCTGAGAATGTCCGCACTCTTTTTCATCAATAACCCTCCACACTACATATTAAGATTGCACACGGTTTCCCGTTAATAATCCCTGCTCTATATCATTTTGCCATTCCGCCGGAATCTGTTCAAACGGCAGGAACGGGGATCCTCGTTCGTTCAAAATAGCATTGAGGACTTGCAGGTAACTCAGTTTCTGTTCAAAAGTTCGAATCAATCGGACATCCTGTTGAATTGCGGGTAGCCGAAGAGCCGCCGTCAATTCAGAAATGGCTTCATTATAGTTCCCCTGGCTCTGCAACGTGCTGACAACTTCTGCAACAACCATCGGTAAAGCCTGACTGTCTTCATACATGCTCCGGATCAGGCGGAAAGTAACCAAAGCGCCATTCGCATTGTTTTGGGTCCGCTGCGAGAAGGCAAATTCAAGCAAGTCTTCCAATGAATCGGATGATGGCAGCAATTCTTCTGCGTCGGCTTCCGGGGGGATCAATGTCTCTTCATCAATTGATATTTCAGCAGGTTCC
>CAYLSL010000010.1:0-35461 GCA_964386615.1 uncultured Veillonellaceae bacterium | reverse complement strand
ACAGGCGCTCGAACAGCCGGAACGGTTTAGTCTGATTCAAGGCAGTCTTTCACCAGAGCAGTTTCAACCCGGGCCGGGCCGAAAGCTGGCAGAGGCAATCTGGCGGGGTTATGCCGCCGGCAATGTACCCAGGCCGGAAAATCTGCTGCAGGTTATGGATGAAGATGCGGTAAAATATTTATCCCGACTTACGTTGGACGACGGGCAGGGACCGGAACAAGAACAGGCATTGGATGACTGCATCCGGATTATCCTATTGGCGCGTTTGAATGAAGAATACGAGTCGCACCGTTTGCAGGCGGATGAAATGTTGCGACGGGGAGATTTGGATTATGTGCAGGAATTAATGAATGCACAGCGAATACTTACAAAAATTAGTGATTTAACAAAATCGCAAGGGTAAAATATTTTGTTTTACAGCCGGAGGGAGTAGAGTTTGGCAATGATCGACAAGAAAAAGCTCATCAGTGACAAGGTGGATGAGCTGGCAAAGAAAGCAGCACAAACGAATGGAATGCTTGCGCATGTGGAAATCATGGATTCTTTTCAGAATGATGATATTTCACCGGAAGAGATTGAAGACGTTTATGAGCTGTTGGCAAAAAAAAGTATCGAAATTGTCGATGAAATTCCCGATCCCGATGGGTTGGATGTTGCGGCGCCAGGGGATGCCGAACCGATTATAGAAGAGGCTGACCTTGAACAGGTAATTCCAGAGGGAGTCAGTATCGACGACCCGGTGCGGATGTACCTGAAAGAAATTGGCCGCGTTTCGCTGCTGTCGGCAGTGGATGAAACAAAATTGGCCCGGCGCATGGATAAAGGTAATGAAGCGCAACAATTGCTGGAATTGTTAAATGATGAAGAGCCGGCTGTTCTGGTTGGTTCGTTGCCGACTAGTGAGCGGCTGGCTTTGTCAGCTCAACTGTTGGCGTTTGAAGAATTTGTGACAAAGGTCCGGTCCACCAGTGAAGTACTGAAACTGTTGCGTGAACTTGCTGCAACTATGGAACAAAAGATACCTGTCGGTTTGTATCAGGCTGCGATTGCAGAATTGACCAAGGAAGAAGTGCGTTCTCTGCAGAACCATCTGACTGCCGCCGGCGTTGAAACGATTGAAGGCGAGATGCCGCAAGGGTTATTTTGCGCTCCTGACTTGACGGGAATTCCACGACTGGAAATGACGGGATCGGTCGAGCCAGCCGATGTATTGCGCGTTTTGGTTGCATTGGGCCGGCAGCAGAGTAATCTGGTTACAACTGAACAGCTAAATCTGGCGTTGAAGCCTGATGATCCCTCTACGGTTCGCCTATCGGAAGGATCGCATATCACTAAAGTCTGTATGGGGTTGGAAGCCGAAGCGGTGCAACTGATCGAAGGCGGCAACCTGGCGCTGTCGTACTCATTGATCAAGGGCTTGCCTGCATCCGATGCGCAGGCGTATGAATTAACCCAGCGCATCCGTAATGCTGCCAAACAGACATTGGAGCTGGGCGACCGGGCCAAACGCAGCCTTTCTGAGGCAAATCTTCGTTTGGTGGTCAGTATTGCCAAGCGGTATGTCGGTAGAGGCATGCTGTTCCTTGACCTGATTCAGGAGGGAAATCTCGGCCTGATCAAGGCAGTTGAGAAATTTGATTATACCAAGGGTTATAAATTCAGTACCTACGCCACTTGGTGGATTCGCCAGGCAATCACCCGTGCAATCGCTGACCAGGCGAGGACAATCCGGATTCCGGTGCACATGGTGGAAACGATCAATAAACTGATTCGGGTTTCCCGCCAATTGTTGCAGGAACTGGGTCGTGAACCGGCGCCGGACGAGATTGCCAAAGTTATGGATATTACCGTGGAACGTGTCCGCGAAATCATGAAGATTGCGCAGGAACCGGTATCTTTGGAAACGCCGATTGGTGAAGAGGAAGATTCCCACTTGGGAGACTTTATTGAAGATGCTGATGCGCAGGCGCCGGCCGATGCTGCTTCGTTCATGGTGCTCAAGGAGCAGCTGGAAGAAGTGCTGGAAACCCTGACGCCGCGTGAGAAAAAAGTGCTGCGGCTGCGGTTTGGTCTGGATGATGGCCGGGCCAGAACACTTGAAGAAGTCGGGCACCATTTCCAGGTTACGCGGGAGCGGATCCGGCAGATTGAAGCAAAAGCGTTACGCAAATTGAGGCACCCAAGCCGCAGTAAAAAGTTAAAGGATTTCCTGGAATAAAAAATAATTCAAAAATCGCTGTAAAACCTCTTGACGAGCCTTGGTCCGGTATATTATACTAAATGACGTTGACAACATTCCTCGATAGCTCAATGGTAGAGCACGCGGCTGTTAACCGCGGGGTTGTAGGTTCGAGTCCTACTCGAGGAGCCAATTTAAAAAGTCAGCAGGCTTTCTTCGGAAAACCTGTTTTGTGTCTCCGGGGCCTATAGCTCAGCGGTAGAGCCGCCGGCTCATAACCGGCTGGTCCCTGGTTCGATCCCAGGTGGGCCCACCACATTAAACGGCCCGTTGGTCAAGCGGTTAAGACACCGCCCTTTCACGGCGGTATCGGGGGTTCGATTCCCCCACGGGTCACCACGCACTTCAAGTCCGGGAATTTTCCCGGACTTTTTGTTTTGTGCAGGGGCTGGGATGGCTATTGTAGAATCAAATACATAATAGACATTGGATGGTGAAACAAGGATGCTGCTTGGTGCACGACTCAGGACTGTTGCTGAATTGATCGGCGATTACCGCAGGGTGGCTGATATTGGCTCAGACCATGCTTATCTGCCGGCATGGCTAATTTTGCAGGATAAGGCGGATTTCGTAGTAGCTGGTGAAATACAGGCGGGTCCGCTGGAGGCGGCCAACCGGACCGTTTGCGAAGCGGCGCTGGAAGATTGTATCGCCGTACGTTTGGGTGATGGGCTGACGGTATTGCAACCAGGTGAAGTCGATATGGTTGTAATTGCAGGGATGGGAGGACCGGCAATCAGCGGCATTTTGACGCGTTCGCCGGAAATCGTGCGGCGATTGTCGCGTATTGTCTGCCAGCCGATGACGGGGGCTGCGGGTTTACGACGCTGGCTGCAGGAGAATGGCTGGATGATCGTTGCCGAAGAACTGGTTTGGGACGAGGGACGGTTGTATGAAGTATTGGCCGCAGAGCCAGGACTGTCAGAACCATTGTCGGATTTACTGCTGGAGGTCGGGCCGCTGCTTTGGCGGCAGCGCCATCCGTTATTGCCGGCGCACTTTGATCGTTTGCTCCATCAGTATCAGAACCGGGTTCAGTCCATGAAACAATCTCACTGCGTGAATGTGGCAGAGCAGCGGGGTGTCTGGGAACGGAAAATCGAGGCGCTGGAGGCGATGAAAGCATGTCTGTGAATTGCGGCGACATTGCGGCGGCAATTGAAAAAATGGCTCCACTGACGATGGCTGAATCCTGGGATAATGTCGGCCTGTTGGTAGGGCAGGCGGATCAATCGGCGCCACGAGTATTATTGACCGTTGATGTTACTTTGTCTGTCATTGATGAGGCGATAGAAGTTGGTGCAGGACTGATTGTAAGTCACCATCCGTTTCCGTTTCAGCCGCTTCGGCAGATCCGGACCGATAGCGTGAATGGCGCAATGCTGTCAAAACTGTTGAAGCATGAAATCGCTGTATATGCAGCCCATACCAATTTGGACCGGGCCAGCGGCGGCGTCAATGATGCTTTGGCTACCCAACTGGGATTGATCGACACGAAGCCGCTGCAGTTATATAAAGAAGCTTTGGTAAAAATTGTTGTCTTTGTGCCCGAGGAGCATGAAACAAAGGTCTGGACAGCCATGAGCGAAGCTGGCGCCGGTCACGTAGGCAACTATAGCGACTGTTCATTCCGGACAAAGGGCGTGGGTACTTTTATGCCGCAGGCAGGCAGCCGGCCATTTATCGGTCAAGCTCACCAATTATCCTCGGTTGCTGAAGTGAAACTGGAAACGATCGCGCCTGCTTCGCAGTCAGCAAAGATTGTTCAGGCGATGCTTGGGGTTCATCCGTACGAAGAAGTGGCCTATGATGTATTTGCCTTGCAAAACGATCATCTGCTGGGCGGCTTGGGGCGAATCGGCCGGCTATCGGCTAAAATGTCTCTGGAAAATTTTGCTGTTGCCGTAAAAACAGCGCTTGGTGTTGATGGGGTAAGGGTATATGGCAATATGGCCACTCCGGTAGATTTGGTTGCTGTTTGCGGCGGTTCCGGCATGGACTGTGCAAAGCCGGCTTGCCGAGAGGGCGCTTCTGTTTTGGTGACGGGTGATATTCGTTATCACGAGGCGCAGGAAGCACTGGCGCAGGGGCTTTGCCTGATTGACGCCGGGCATTTTGCCACCGAACATCCTGTGTTGGCGGTTTTGCAAAACTACTTGCAAAACTATGCTGAAAAGGAGAACTGGAACAGCCGGTTTATGATTGCCAGGAAACAAGGTCCAATATTTAGCCAATGTTAAGCAGAATCTAATAAAATTAGCACGAAAGAGCTTTCTTTATTTCGGAAAAGCGTGTATAATAAAGACGAAAATATTTGATAATTCTTTTCAGTTATGGGGGCGCAGTGCAACATGGAAAATGAGCTTTCATTGGATTCTGTTGAAGAACAGCAAGAAATGAAAATCACCGGACTAACCGGTTCGCGCGCACAGCGGACCCGAATGCTGCAAATGGGATTTACACCCGGTACACGGATTCGGATCATACGGCGGGCGCCAATGAATGATCCGGTTGAAATCAAGGTCCGTGGAACCAGTGTTTTGCTCAGACGGGACGAATGTCAGAATATCAAGGTGGCCGGGACGGAGTGAGTGAACAAAATATCCGACCGGTAACGGTAGCGATTATCGGCAACCCCAATGTTGGGAAAAGCGTGCTTTTTAATGCCATTACGGGAGCCAGTCAAACCATCGGCAACTGGTGCGGCAAAACCACCGATATCTGTACGTTGGCTGTACATTACGAAAACCGGGAGCTGCATTTCACAGACTTGCCAGGAATATATGGGTTTGGTGGTCATTCGCCGGAAGAAATTCTGGTGAATGATTTTTTGCGTGATGAACCGCCAGACGTAGTAATGGTAATCCTTGATGCGATGAATTTGGAACGGAGCCTATACCTGTTGCTGGAAACCTTGGAACGGTATCGCAAGGTCATGGTTGTTCTGAACAAACTCGATATGGCTCAGGAACGTGAAGTCGCAATTTATCATGATCGTCTGGAAGCGGAGTTGCAAGTGCCCGTTTTGCCGGAAATAGTGAAGGGGCGCCTGAATACCCAGGAATTGTTTGCCACAGTTCTTGCAATGGCCGATTCTACGACTCCGCTACGATCTTATGCCATTCGCTACGCTGAACACATTGAACAGCAGTTGAGCGACCGCAAGGATGGCGCAGTAGATGGACCGGTCGGCAGCGCGCGCTGGCTGTTGCTAAAACAGATGGAGTCAGTCGATGATGCGTTGCAGACGGAAATTATCAGCACACGCTATAATCTGGCCGAGGATGTTGCCGCCCGGGTAATGGCTCACCGTTCGAGCGGCGAAACGATATCCGACCAGATAGACCGCTGGGTTTTGCATCCGGTATTGGGTGCTCCTTTGATGTTGCTGACTTTTGGACTGGTTTTTTTTCTGACCTTTACGGTCAGTCGCCCGATATCGGAATGGTTGGCGCAGCTGTTCGATCTATTTGGCGGTTGGCTTGACGAAACACTGACAGCAGTGCAGTTTCCTGAACTGCTGACCAGCATGCTGGTAGATGGGGTTGTCAAGGGGGTTGGTGCGGCTGTAGGTTTTTTGCCGCAAATGGCGCTGTTTTTTTTGTTTTACACTTTGATCCAAGACAGCGGTTACATGGTACGGGTGGTTTTTTTGGCTGACCGGGTCATGAGCGCGCTGGGGATGAATGGAAAAACATTTTTGCCGCTGGTTTTGGGGTGTAGTTGTAATGTGAATGGTGTTTTGGCATCGCGCATTCTGTCCAGTCCATACGACAGGACTGTGGCAATCTTGATCAGTTCCTATGCGCCGTGCCCGGCACGTCTTGGCGTGATGGTTTTTCTGGTGTCGGCGTTTTTTACATCCACGGCAGCTACGCTGGTGATGTTGTCGTTACTGGGAATCAGCCTGGGATTGATGGTAGTTGTGGCCTATATTGTAAGCCTGTTCATTTCCCGCTCCGGGGAAGGATCCTTTATCATGGAGTTGCCTCCGTATCAGAAACCGACAGTTTATGGATTGATGAAATCTTCGACCGTAATGACAACGAACTTTATTCATCGTATTCGCAATGTGATTGTTGCCGCGTCGATCGTGATGTGGGGCTTGTCCACATTTCCGTTGGGGCCATTTGAAAACAGCTATATTGTTGCGGTTGGTAAAGTGTTGGAACCGGTCGGACAACTTATGGGGTTGAGCTGGCAACTGATTGTAGCGCTGCTGTTTGGGATCGCCGCCAAAGAAAGTGTGCTTTCCAGCCTGGGGATTATTTACCATGCGGCGCAAGACACAGGTAATTTGGCGGAAATTCTGATCCATAATATTTCCCCGTTAACTGCGTTCACTTTTTTGTTGGTTTATATGATCTACACGCCTTGCGTGACTACGCTGATCACCATGTATCATGAAACCCGCGATTGGCGGATTGTATTGTATGGTGCTCTTGGCAGCTTTGTGTCGGCGGTTGTTCTGGGCAGTCTCGTTTTCCAGCTGGGCAGGCTGTTGTTTTGACAGATTGAGGATTGTTTAAAGATAATAAAAACGCCGGATCAATAACGTTTGGTCTGGCGTTTTTATTTATTTCAAAATATACAAAAATATTCTCACAATATACTTGTCAGACAAATATGAATATGATAATATAAAAATGTAAATTAACAAGACAAATTTAAAGGAGGATGTAACGATGTATCAGGTTATTTTGGCAGAACGGGAAAAAAAGACGGCGAAGGTCGTGCTGGCATTTTTTCTGGCTGAAGCAATCGTTTTATCGTTCGCCTTCATTTAATTATTATTAATCACCGGAATTTATTCTGTTGATAATTTGATTATTCTTCTGTGTGTTCAGAGGACCATCTTTGGTTGAAGGTGGTCCTCTTGATTTTCTATGTGATATATTTGACAAGGGCGATGAAAGCTTGTTACAATAAACAAAAATATCCTTTAAACTGGTCCCGTGAGGCCGGTAAGGGGTGACGTACGTTGCGATTGTTCATGCCTTTTTTGCGTGCCTCACACGCGGGAAAGGCGTTTTTTGATGCGAAAGTAAGATTACAGAAAGGGGTAACGCATGGATCGGAAGAAAAAATGGATTGAACAGGCTCTTATTGTCAGCAACCAAGCTCTTTCGGCTGATGTGTTCCGGATGGTTCTTCGTTCGCCACAGATTGTGTCTGCATGCGTTCCTGGGCAGTTTGTGATGGTGCGCCTGTCGGAATCGAACGATCCTTTACTGAGGCGCCCCCTGAGTATTGCTGGCGCAGATCCTGAACATGGAACGCTGACGCTGATTTATCGGCTGGTCGGGCGTGGCACGCAGCAAATGGCATCGGCACAGGCCGGCGCTGTATTGGATGTCATGGGACCGCTCGGCCGCGGCTTTGATTTGTCAGCTTCCCGTTTATTGCTCGTCGGCGGCGGGATTGGCCTGGCGCCGCTATTGTTTGCCGCGCAGCGCTGTTGCCCGGCTCCGGTGGAAGTTCTGGCCGGGGGACGTACCCGAGATGAATTGTTCTGGACAGAGCTGTTTCGCCAGTCTTGCCAACAGATTCATGTCACGACCGATGACGGCAGCTTGGGGTTATGCGGGACCTGCACCGATGCATTGCCGGCGTTGCTGAGTACGGGAGCATATGAAGGAGTGCTGACCTGCGGTCCTCGGCCAATGATGCAGCGTGTTGCGGTACTGGCAACTGCAGCCGGCGTTCGTACCCAGGTATCGCTGGAAGAACATATGGCCTGCGGTCTGGGCGCCTGCCTTTCCTGCACCTGCGCTGCAGCTGACGGTGGCAGCCGTCAGGTTTGCAAGGATGGCCCGGTATTTTGGTCCGAGGAGGTCGACTGGTCATGAACGTCAGTCTGCAGACGGAACTGCTCGGAATCAAGCTGCGAACCCCCTTGATGGCAGCTTCCGGCACATTTGGCTTTGGTGAGGAGTTTCTGGATTTTCAGGATCCAAAAGATATTGGCGCCATTATCGTGAAAGGAATGACCCGCGAACCGCGTAAAGGCAATGCGGGCCGGCGGATGGCCGAAACTCCGTCAGGAATGTTGAACTGTATTGGGTTGCAAAATCCTGGGGTTGATGTTTTTTTGTGCGAAATTCTGCCGCGGATCAAGCAACTGGATACCCCGATCATTGTCAACATCAACGGAAATGTCCAGGAAGATTACGCTTATTTGGCAGAAGTGCTTGATGAAAGCGGCGTAGCCGGAATCGAAGTGAATATTTCCTGCCCCAATACGCGTCATGGTTGCATGGCTTTCGGCGTGATTCCAGAGACGGCGGCCAACGTTACGGCTGAAGTGAAGAAACGGACGCGTCTGCCAGTGATTGTCAAGCTTTCGCCAAACGTAACCGATATTACTGAAATTGCCCGAGCCGTGGAAGCGGCCGGTGCTGATGCTGTATCCCTGATCAATACGCTGGTGGGAATGGCGATTGATACCAGGACTTGGCAACCGGTTTTGGGCAACGTGGTTGGTGGTTTGTCGGGGCCTGCAGTAAAACCGGTCGCATTGCGGATGGTCTGGCAAACTGCGCAGGCGGTGAAAATCCCTGTCATTGGCATGGGTGGGATTACCTCGGCCAATGATGCAGTCGAGTTCCTGCTGGCCGGCGCCAGTGCCATGGCAGTGGGGACGGCGAATTTCATCAATCCGCGAGCTATTTCCGACATCGCCGCCGGACTGGCAGATTATCTGGCGGTACGGCAGCTCGATCATGTTAGCCAGTTGGTCGGAAAACTGAAAAAGGGAGAGTGAACTTACCCATGATCACAGCGAGAGATCGCCTGATTGTCGCCATGGACCTGTCAACGCTGGACAGTGTAAACGAAGCGGTTGTGAAGATCGGTGATGCGGTCAGTTATTATAAGATCGGCATGGAATCGTTTTATAGTTTGGGAGAAGCGGCGCTGGACCTGATGGCTGCGAACCGGAAAAAAGTGTTTTTGGACCTGAAACTGCATGATATTCCAAACACGGTTGCCCGCAGCGTCAAAGCATTATGCCGGCTGACTCCTGCCATGACTACGATCCATGCTGCAGGCGGTCCGTCAATGCTGAAGGCGGCTGTTGAAGCTGCCGCCGATGCGTCGGTTCAGTTGGGGTTGCCTCGGCCAAAGTTGCTGGGAATTACCGTGTTGACCAGTATCAATGATTCGGAATGGGCGGCAGTGGGTCATACACAACCGATTCGCGACTCGGTGCTCAGGTTGGCGGAACTGTGCAAACAAACCGGCATGGACGGTGTGGTTGCCTCGCCGCAGGAAGCGGCAGCGATCCGGCAATGTTGCGGGCCAGATTTCCTGATTGTCACGCCGGGGATACGCCCCGTGTTTGGCGATAAAGGCGATCAAAGCCGTACTGCGACTCCGGCGGAAGCTCTGCGCGACGGTGCAGATTATCTGGTTGTGGGCCGACCGATATTAGCGGCAGGCGATCCCCGCACAGCTGCGATTGAAATTGTGAAAGAGATGGAGGGGTGAACCATGAATGAGGCACAAGTAAAGGAATTATTGGTGAAACATGGCGCGTTGTTGGAAGGTCATTTCCTGCTGACATCCGGTTTGCATAGCGGGCATTATGTGGAAAAATTTCAGGTATTGCAATACCCTAAAGCTACTGAAGAGCTCTGTGCCGGGTTTGCCGAAAAATTCAAGGATGAAAAAATCGACGTGGTGATTGGTCCGGTGACCGGCGGCATCATTCTGGCGCATGAAACTGCTAAACATTTTGGTACCCGGGCGATCTTCGCCGAGCGGGACAATGGAAAAATGACGATCAAACGTGGTTTCGAGATTAAACCGGGCGAACGGGTTTTGGTCGTGGAAGACATTGTTACGACCGGGGGCTCGGTGATGGAAGTGATCGAAGTAGTCAAAGAAATGGGCGGCGTGATCGCCGGCGTTGCCATCTTGGTTGACCGTAGCGGCGGCAGTGTCGATTTCGGAGCTCCGGCCAAAGCAATGTTGACTTTGAATATCCAGAACTATACGCCGGAAGAATGTCCCTATTGTAAGCAGGGGTTGCCGCTGGTCAAACGGGGCAGCCGAAAAATATAGTGTAGACACATAAAAAAAGAAAGCCGTAACAGGTAAAGGGATGGAGAAAAAATGAATAGAACCGACTTGAGAAATGTTGCAATCATCGCCCACGTTGACCATGGTAAAACGACATTGGTCGATGCCATGCTCAAACAGAGCGGCGTATTTCGCGCCAATGAAAACGTGCCAGTCTGCGTTATGGATTCCAATGACCTGGAACGCGAACGCGGGATCACAATCTTGGCCAAAAATACGGCAGTCCTGTATCACGACATCAAGATCAACATCGTCGATACACCGGGTCATGCTGATTTTGGCGGCGAAGTGGAACGCGTGCTGAACATGGTTGATGGTGTGCTGCTGTTGGTAGATGCATTCGAGGGGCCGATGCCGCAGACCAAGTATGTATTGCGCAAAGCGCTGGAACAAAAATTGAAACCGATCGTGGTCATCAATAAAATTGACCGGCAGGATGAGCGGGCCGAAGAAGTCGTCGATGAGGTATTGGATCTGTTCATCGAACTGGGCGCTACTGAAGAACAACTTGATTTTCCGGTAGTCTATGCTGCAGCCCGCGCCGGAATTGCGAAATTGAACATGGCGGATGAAAGCGATAGTTTGGAACCTCTGTTTGCCACGCTAGTGCAGGAGATTCCAATGCCGGAAGGCGAAGAAAACTCTCCATTGCAAATTATGGTCACGACCATCGACCATGATGAGTATGTCGGACGGATTGCCATCGGTCGTGTGGTGCGGGGCACGGTCAAAGCGGGACAAATTGTATCCGTATTGCACCGCGACGCTGAAAGCAAGCAGAAGATCAGTCTGCTGTATGTCTACAACGGCCTGAAACGCCAGGAAGTTCCTACGGCAACGATCGGTGATATCATCGCAATCACCGGACTGGATGAGTTTACGATCGGCGACACGCTGGCCGATCCGGAAAATCCGGAAACGCTGCCGACCATCAATATCGATGAACCGACCTTGTCAATGATGTTCATGGTCAATAATGGTCCGTTTGCCGGCAAGGAAGGACAGTATGTCACTTCGCGCCATTTGCGGGAGCGTTTAATGAAGGAAAAGGAAACAAACGTCAGCCTGCGGATTCGCGAAACCGACAGTCCGGACACGTTTGAGGTCTGCGGTCGCGGCGAACTCCATCTGGCAGTTCTGATCGAAACCATGCGGCGTGAAGGCTATGAGTTTTGCGTAGGCAAGCCGCAGGTCATTTATAAGGAAATCAAGGGAAAAAGATGCGAGCCGCTGGAATTCCTGACTGTCGACGTACCGGCCGAATTCATGGGCGCGGTGATGGATCAACTGGGAACGCAACGGGCGGAAATGGTCAACATGGTCGAATTGGCCGGCTATCTGCGGCTGGAATTCGTCGTGCCGGCCCGCAGCCTAATTGGCTTCCGTTCACAATTTCTGACCAACACCAAAGGAAACGGCATCATGCATCATGTGTACCATGGCTATGCGCCTTACAAAGGCGATATTCCCGGACGTACCCGGGGCGCGTTGGTGGCCTTTGAAACAGGAGAAACCACCGCATACGGCATTTTCAACGTACAGGACCGCGGCGTGATGTTCATCGTGCCGGGCCAACAAGTGTACGCAGGGATGATTGTGGGGGAAAATACGCGCGAGCTGGACATGGATATCAATCCCTGCAAGCGGAAGCAAATGACCAACACGCGTTCAAGCTCGGCCGATGAAGCGCTGCGTTTGATTACACCCCGGATCATGAGTCTGGAACAGTGTTTGGAACATATTAATGATGATGAACTGGTGGAAGTGACACCGAAGAATCTACGCCTGCGTAAAGCGATTTTGGACCGGGTCCAGCGCGGCCGGCTACGCAAAAACGCCGCTAACGCCAATCAATAAATTTCTGGACAGTCTTGCAGGAGTTGGGCTGGGAATTGTAGAATTTTGAATTTTACATAGCTGGCGACCAGATTCGGGAGTAGAACGGAGGCGGTTGAGATGAACCGATTGCGACATGGAAATTTGCAGTACGGCACTTTACTGGCCTGTCTATTCTTTGCGGTATTGGTGTGTGTGCCATTTACTGGATTTGTTTCAATCGGCGAGGCCGCCGTAGCCAATGACGGAACGGATGCAGAAGTCAGGCCGCCGGTGGAAAACCCGCCTCCGCCGCCGCAACAGCCCAAGCCGCCGGTAACCGTCAAACCGTCTCCGCCGCCGGCCAGTGGCCCGGCGCTATCGATTACAGAGGTCCGGGTACGCAATGAAGACAAGGAAGGCAACGGCCTGAGCGAGTACAAGATTAGCTTTGACTATGATGAAACGCGTTGGATTTCTTACTATGTCAAGTTGATCAACAATAGCGACGAGCGCTTGCGCGGTAAACTGGGCATTCGCTATATTCAGCCTGACGGCAAACTAAAGCAAAATTCCAAGAGTCCCCCCAATTACACGTTTGAACAGAATATTGATCTACAGGATAGTCTGGAGTTGACCGGTGGCTGGGGCAAGGCGACGGGGGGAACCTTTGAACCGGGGCGGCATCGGGTCGAGTTCTGGTGGGCCGGTAAACGGATCCATCAATTGACTTTTGCGGTGAGTGAACCGGAAACATCGCTGAAAATCAACACAATCCTGTTGCGCAATGAAAGCAAGGATAGTACGCCGCTCAGCGATTTTGGCCGCTCGTTTGAACGCGGCGAAATCCAGTACCTGACATTTCATTTGAAGTTGGAAAACACGTCTTCGTTGGTGCAAAGCGGAAAAATCGGCGTCAAGTTCTTCGGGCCCGATGGTGAAATGCTTCGAGGCAGCAAGAGCCCGGAGGGTTACACGTTGACCCACTCGGTCAGTGTTGAGAAGACGGCGATTATCAACAATGGCTGGGGAAACAGCACCGGTGATTATTTTGAACCCGGACGGTATCGAATCGAGTTCTGGTGGAATGAAAAACGGATAGGTCAGACATATTTCGATGTGAACTGACAGGGGTAGCATCCTTTAAATGCAGGCGCAATGGGGCGTCGGCAACCGAAAGGTTCCCGGCGCTTTTCTTATCTTTGCGATTGGATAACTATTCATATATTGAGAATATTTGTTGCTGAAAAAACGGCAAGTCTGCTATAATAAGCGAGTCAAAGCCTATTCGGCAGTTGTTCGGTTAAGGTAGGGAGGCACAGAAACCATGTTTCAGGAATTTGTTCAACAGGTAGTGAACGGCTTGGTGCTGGGTAGTACGTATGCCCTGATAGCATTGGGTCTGACGATGATCTACGGCATACTGGGTATCGTCAACTGGGCGCACAGCGAATTATATATGCTGGGTGCTTTTGTCGGTGTTTATCTGGTTGTTCACCTTCATTTGCCATTTTTGTTGGGATTGGTACTGGCCATGTTGGTAATGGCATTGTTTGGCATGGCAATGGATTTGCTGGTGTTCCGACCATTGCGTTCGGCGCCGGAAATGAACATGATTATTGGCACACTTGGGGTATCGATTTTCTTGGTTCAGGCCGCTGTGATCGTGTTTAGCCCTAATCCAGTGCGGTTTCCCACAGAATTTTCCGATGCCTATCTTTCTTTCATGGGAATTTCCATTACCTTGCAGCGGTTGATGGTGTTTTGCGTGACTCTCGTGCTGATTGCGCTGCTCAACTATATTATTCAATACACGACGGTCGGCAAAGCGATGCGAGCCTGTGAACAGAACCGTGATGCAGCGAAACTGATGGGGATCGATATCAACCGAATTTCATTGATCACCTGTGCGATCGGGGCTGCCCTGGCTGCTGCGGCCGGCACGCTGGTCGGACCGATTTTTTTGGTTTCGCCGCAGATGGGTCTGGCTGCTATCTCCAAGGTTTTTGCCGTCGTGATTCTTGGCGGCATGGGTAATGTTCCCGGCGCAATCTGGGCAGCTTTTATTCTTGGTTTGGCCGAAAGCCTGACCGCCGGCTTCATTTCTTCCTACTACAAGGATATTGTGACGTTCTGTATCCTGATCACGGTATTGATCATCAAACCGGCCGGCCTGTTTGGGCGTAGCCAGATTGAAAAGGTGTAATTGATGAAACAGTGGATGAGTGTTAAAAACCTGGCTGTTTTTGCCGCAGTTCTATTGGCGCTGTTGTTCCCGCTGATGGGCTTCAAAATGTACTATGTGCATATTGGTGTGTTAAGCCTGTTGCATATCCTGTTGGCGCTTGGCCTCAATCTGGTGGCCGGCTATGCCGGGCAGCTGTCGCTGGCTCAGGCGGCATTTTTTGGGATTGGCGCCTATGTCTCGGCCTTGTTGATGCTGAATCTGCATTGGTCTTTCTGGCTGGCAGCGCCAATGGGGGCTTTGGCGGCCGGTTTGGTTGCCGTAGGCATCGGCTTGCCGACATTGCGACTAAAAGGACCATACTTCGTTATTTCTACCATGGGGTTTGGTGAAATCGTCCGTCTGATATTTTTGAACTGGGAATCGGTGACCCGAGGGCCAAACGGTTTGCCCGGCATCCCTGCGCCGGATCCGATTCCGCTCGGATTCATGACGCTGACCTTTGAAAGCCGGGTCGAAAACTATTACTTGATTTTGGTCGTTTTATTGGTGGTGCTGGTTCTTTATTACAATCTGGTGCATTCGCGGATCGGCCGGGCGTTGCGGGCAATTCGCAATGATTATATTGCTACGCAGGTCATGGGGATTCATGTTGCATTTTACCGGATTCTGGCCTTCGGCGCCGGAGCCGCGTTATCCGGGCTAACCGGTGCATTGTACGCCGGTTATATTCGGTTTGTCAGTCCGGATACTTTTACCGTCGGTGAATCGATCAACATCCTGATCATGATGGTTATCGGCGGCATGGGCACGATCAGCGGACCGATCATCGGCGCGATCTTTATTACTTATTTGCTGGAGACGATGCGCGTGTTTGCCGAATACCGGCTGGTTATCTATGGACTGCTGATGTTCTTTGTCATAATGTATATGCCGCAGGGGATTGCCGGCATGGTGGAAAAAGTTTGGCTGCGCCTGACGACAGCTGCCAGAAAGGGGGCGTGAGGCCATGCTGAAATGCGAAGCATTGACCATCCGGTTTGGTGGACTCTCGGCGATCGATAATCTTGATTTTGCAATTTCCGCTGGTGAAATTCGCGGCTTGATCGGGCCGAACGGTTCGGGAAAAACAACGTTGTTCAATTTGATTTCCGGACTTTACACACCAACATCCGGTTCAATCGTGTTCGAAGGAAAGGCAATTGCAGGGCGCCGACCGGATGAAGTGACCCGGGCCGGGATTGCCCGGACATTCCAGAACATCCGCTTGTTCGGCGACATGACGGTCTGGGAGAATTTATTGGTGGGACGCCATTCCCGCCTGAAACAGACTGTGTTTGACGACATTTTCTCCACCGCGACCAAACGGCGTGAAGAAGCCCGTGCCAAGGAAATGCTGGAGTCGTTGCTCAAACAGTTCCGCATGGAAAAACTGCGTGATGAACTGGCCAAAAACCTGCCTTATGGATTGCAGCGCGAACTGGAGATCATGCGGGCTATGGCCTCAGAACCGCGGCTTTTGATGCTGGACGAACCGGCCGCTGGCATGAATCCGCAGGAAACCGATCAGTTGATGCTTCAGATCAAACGCCTGAAAGAACTGGGTTTTACTGTACTGGTCGTGGAACATGACATGAAGCTGGTCATGAACATCTGTGACAAGATTACCGTGCTCAACTATGGCAAAAAAATCGCCGAAGGGATTCCGCGTGACATCCAGGCACATCCTGAAGTTATTGGCGCTTATTTGGGAAAGCAGGTGAAGGATAGTGCTTAAAATCAGAGATTTATCTGTGCATTACGGCAAAATCAAAGCCGTGCGCCAGATCGATATGAATATTGAGCAGGGCGAAATCGTTTCGCTGATCGGCGCTAACGGCGCAGGCAAATCGACAACGCTGCGGGCGTTGTCCGGGTTGGTGAAAACTGCTGGCGGCAGTGTAGAGTTCGAAGGAAAGAACATTACCGGCTGGAGCGCCAAAGCGATTGTTGAAGCCGGCATCAGCCACTGTCCGGAAGGGCGGCAGATCTTTCCCCGCATGACGGTCATGGAAAACTTGGAACTGGGCGCTTATACACGTAAAGACACGAAGAATCTTGGCATTGAATATGACCGGATTTTCGAGTATTTTCCGGTATTGGCCCAAAGACGGACACAATTCGGCGGTACACTGTCAGGCGGCGAACAACAGATGCTGGCAATTGGCCGGGCTCTGATGTCGAAACCCAAACTGCTGCTTTTGGACGAACCTTCGCTGGGACTGGCGCCGCTATTGGTGGAAAAGATTTTCGAGATCATCCAGAACATTAACCGGGAAGGGATGACAGTGCTTCTGATTGAGCAGAATGCCTGGCAGGCCCTGAATATATCGAACCGGGGTTACGTAATGGAGACCGGTTCGGTTGCGGTAACCGGTGCAGCTGCCGATTTGCTGCACAATGATCATGTCAGGCGGGCTTATCTGGGAGAGTAACTCCAGCAAAAGAAAAGGAAAGGAAGGAATCTGATGTTGAAACAAAAAGCCAAATTTCTCAGCGCCCTTGCTCTGAGCGCCGTGATGACCGCCAGTCTGTTGACAGGTTGCGGCGGCGGTGCCAAAGAACCGGCCAAACCTGCAGTTCAGGCGCCAATCAAACTGGGGGTCATCGGGCCGTATACCGGACCCAATGCCAAACCGGGCCAAAGCATGAAGCAGGGTGTGAACCTGGCCGTGGAGGAAATCAACAAAGCCGGTGGAGTGAAAGGCCGCAAACTGGAAGTGTTGTTTGAAGACGACGCCTCGGTACCGGCGCAGTCTGTTTCAGCGACCGAGAAACTGATCAATAAAGATGAAGTATCCTTTTTGATCGGCACTTTCAACAGCGCCACCACTCTGGCTGATATGAAAATCATTGAGCGCGACAAGACACCGATGATGGTGCCGATTGCTGTAGCGATCCAAATCACCGAGTCCGGCAACAAATGGGTGTTCCGCAATTCAGCGACCAACCCGATGCAGGCCGAACAGCTGATGAACTACATTTACAAAGAAACCAAACTGCGCAAGTTTGCCGTGCTGCATGAAAACACCGATTACGGCAAAGGCCTGATGGTTGCAGTGGAAGAGTATGTGAAGAAGAATGGCGGCAGCATGGTTGCTGAGGCTTATTCGATCGGTGATACCGATTTTTATGCGCAACTGACCAAAATCAAAAATAATGCTCCGGAAGCAATCATCATCTGCGGCAACCTGTCCGAAGGTTCCCAGATCACCCGTCAATTCAAAGAGCTTGGCTTGAAAGCCCAATTGTTTGGTTTTGGCGGACTTTCCTCGTTTGACTTCAATAACGTCGCCGCCGGTTCGAACGAAGGGCTGATCGCGACCAGTTATTTTGAAAACGCTTCGCCGAATCCGTTGGCGCAAAATTTCATCAAAGCCTATAAAGCTAAATTCAACGTAGATCCGGATATGTTTGCGGCAGCGATCTATGAATCCGTATACATTGCCAAAGATGCCATCGAAAAAATGGGTGACACCAAAGATATTGCCGCATTCCGGGTAGCACTACGCGACCAGTTGGCAAAAACCAAAGACCTGCCTGGAGTACAGGGACCGACCACATTCGATCCCAAGGGTCAGGCTGACAAACAAGTCATGATCATTCAATGGGAAAAAGGACAGAAAAAAATCCTATATCCTAAAGCGAAATAATACTGTCGCGTTGTATTTTGTGGAAAAATCTCGTTAAAATACACGAAAAAAACAAAATATCCTGTTGACAACCACATTTTTGTCGGGTAAAATGAAAACAATTCAATGAACCGATTAAATGTGGCAATGAAGCCAAATTTGATGTGAGGAGCACTCCTTGCTTATCAAATTTGGCTTTTTTTATCAAAAAAACAAAAAATATTTAAGTGAGGTGTTTAGCATGGCAAAAGAATTACTCTATCTGATCCCGGCAGCCAAATGCGAAAAGAAGGAAATCATTCACATTCTGAAAAGCCATCCGGAAATCAAATTCGTATCGATGGTCGGGATTGACCTGGCAGGTAACGATACCGATGAAAAGATTCCCGTACGCGTATTCCTGAAAGATATCGAAGACTTTTATAACGGCCACGCCATCCAGACCGACGGCTCCTCGGTTGTACTGACCGGCATCGCCACACTTAACAATGCCAAAGTTGATATGTATGTCGACCCCAGCGTAAACTGGTATGTCGATTACAACTGGGAATCGGAAGATCAGGAAACTGGTTTGCCGGTTGGAACCCTGCGGATTCCGGCATTCCTGGTGCATAACGGCCTTCGCGTAGACTCGCGTTCGATCCTGACACAGACGCTGGAGTATGTTGGTGCAGAAATCAAAGCACTGCTGAAAAAAGCCGGTAAAGTACCAGGACTGGAACACGTAAAGGCTTCGGAAATCGACGAAGTGCTGTTCACGATTGGTACAGAATTGGAATTTTGGGTAAAAACTCCGGCTGAAGAAACCCATGTTGAAGAACTTTCTTCCACCCAAGTCATGCAGGAAAACTACTGGCAGCGTACCCGCGGCCAGGCCCGGACTGCGCTCGAAGATGCCATGACCATGCTGGAAAACTATGGCTTGCAGCCTGAAATGGGACACAAGGAAGTCGGTGGAGTAAAAGCGAAGATCGGTGAATCCGGCAGTCTTGACCATATCATGGAGCAAATGGAAATTGACTGGCGGTTTGCCCCGGCAGTACAAGCCATCGACAATGAATTGCTGGCCCGTATCCTGGTTAAAGAAGCGTTCCGTCTGAATGGACTGGAAGTCTCGTTCCAAGCCAAGCCGATCATTGGCGTGGCAGGTAATGGCGAACATACCCACACCGGTATGGCTGTGAAACTGAAGTCCGGCAAGATTGTGAACCTCTATGCCCCTAAAGATATGAAGAAAGATTTTATGAGCTCTGTGGGTTATGGCGCCATCATGGGTTTATTGAAAAACTACGAAGTGGTCAATCCTTTCGTTACCTCCACCAATGATGCGTTTAACCGTCTGAAGCCCGGTTTCGAAGCACCGGTTTGCATCGTGACTTCGTTGGGCCACAGCCCGGAAGTTCCTTCGCGTAACCGGACAATCCTGGCCGGCTTGGTCCGCGACGTTGAAAATCCGCTGGCAACCCGTTTTGAGATTCGCGCCTTCAATCCGCTCAGCAACTCTTATGTTGGTGTAGCCGCAGCCTATCTGGCAATGCTCGACGGTATCAAAGCCGCGATCAGCTCCGGCAAATCGAATGCCGAACTGTTGGCAGAACTGTCCAAAGAGCCGGATGCCAAAGGTTTCTATCTGGAAAAAGGCCGTGCCTATCGCAGCGAACATGACGTATTTGATGACTATACACCGGAACAACGCGACAAGATGTTTGGCAAACCGCCTGCGACTGTGTGGGAAAACATGGAGGCTCTGAAACTGTACCCGGAAAAACTGAAAGTCATCAAAGCCGGCAACATCATGCGTCAGGACCTGATTGACGCTTTCGTCAATGGCGCGTTGCTCCGCTGGAAAGTCGAACTGATCGACCGGATCATTCCGCAGCATCTGGAAACAGTACGTTCGATCGTCTGCCTGCATTGCGAAGAGAACCCGGTTGATGACGCTGCCTGGACTGCGATCAATGATCTGCGCCTGTACCTGGCCAAAGATGGCGTGGCAAAATCCTTGTTCAGCCGCCTGCGCGAAGCGCTGACTAGCGGCAAGTACAGTGAAGCTTCGGCGATGCAGCAGGAAATGACCGCAAAAATGGGCGAACTGGAAGCGATGTACGAAGTGTACAAGCGCAACCTGCTGGATATTTAATTCATCCCATAATAAGTTTCTCTTCTTGTTTCATAAAGTGAAAAGGCGGCCGATAAGGTCGCCTTTTCACTTTACCCATCGAGTGTTTTAGCAGGAGGCGCTGGGCAGGAATTAGTTGGCGTTTTGCGGAATTAATAAAATATGATTATAAAAGAATTTTTCGCTAAACATTGGCCCAAATATGCATTGGGGATTTTTTTTCTGATTGTCACCGATCTTTTGTCGCTGTTGATCCCCAGAGCAATTGGTCAGGCAGTCGACAGCATCGGTCTCGGCGATGGACAGGTCAACCGGATGATAATCCTGATCGGCGGGGTTGCGCTGGCAATGGCGGTACTGCGCTATTTGTACCGGGAGTGCATCATGGGAACAACCCGCCGTTTGGAGCATCATCTGCGTAGTAAGATTTTTCGCCATTCTTTGTTTGTGCCAATGAGTATGTATGACGAATCCGGTCCCGGCAAGATCATGGCACTGGCTGTCAATGATGTGACTTCTGTGCGCGTGGCGGTAGGGCTTGGCATTATGCTGTTGATTGATGCCGGAATCATGGGTTTGGCTTCCTTTATCGTAATGTTTCGCAATATAGACCCTGTGCTGACGTTATTGTCGGTGGCGCCATTACCGTTGGTGTTTATTAGCACCGCCTGGTTGGGCAGGATAGTCCATGTAAGGTTTAAGAAAGTACAGGAGCAGTTCAGCGAACTGACCGAATTTGCTCAGGAACTGTTCGGCGGCGTGAAGGTTGTTAAGGCATTTGGCGCGGAACGCCAGTTCGTAGCCCGATTCACCGCTGTAAATCGCGGCAATATGAATGCGAACCTTTCACTGGCAGGAATTCAGGCAATCTATACACCGGTGACCCATGTAGCGCCATTATTCTGTTATGCCATTGCTTTGTTTGTCGGTGGGCGGATGATTATTGCTGATCGTCTGACAGTCGGTGAACTGACCGCGTTTACCGGTTATCTGGGTCTCATCATTTGGCCGGTCATGGGACTAAGTTATCTGATTAACACCGTGCAACGCGGTATGGCCTCCAAACAACGCATCGATGATTTTTTGGCCATGGACGGCGTTGAAAATTCTGTTGAACCCAATGAACCAGCAGCTGTTAAAATAACCGGCGTCATTGAGATTCGCAACTTGACCTTTCAATATCCTAATGCAACAACGCCCAGTCTGCGGGACGTAACGGCGAGCATTCCTGCCGGTGCTACGGTTGGGATTGTCGGACGGACCGGGTCGGGAAAAACCACTTTGCTGCGGCTGCTGCTCAGGCTATATCCGGTAGATTATGGCATGATCTTTGTAGACGGGGAAGACCTGAATCGTTATGAGTTTGCGGCGCTACGCGCTGTGATCGGCTATGTGCCGCAGGAAGCGGCGTTGTTTTCACAGACAATTGCTGAAAATATCGCCTTTGGCGAAGATTATGACCGAACCCGGATTCTGCAGGCAGCACGCAGTTCAGTGGTCGAAGCGGATATTGACGCTCGGGCGGAAGGGTTTGCCACATTGCTCGGTGAGAGAGGGGTTCGATTGTCAGGCGGGCAGCGCCAACGCGTGGCGATAGCGAGAGCATTGATTCGCAATCCTGCCATATTGCTGCTGGATGATGTGTTTGCCCCGCTCGATTATAAAACACAAAATCAACTGGTAGAGAACCTGCGCGAAATTGAAACAGGCCGGACCACGCTGATTGTTTCGCAACGGGTGGCGGCAGTGAAGCATGCCAGTATGATTCTGGTGCTGGATGCAGGACGTATCTGTGAACAGGGCAGTCATGAAAAACTTTTGGCTGCCAGAGGGCTGTACTATAAGTTGTATGAACAACAATTGGCGGCAGGTGATGCATCATGAGCATGTATTATCGTGGCCGCGATTATGAAACGCACTCCGAAGCACGCGGTTTGTCGGTGGAACGATCTTTGCTGCTGTCGTTGTGGCAACTGGCCTACCCGGTACGATTCCTGCTGGTGGCGGCATTTCTGCTGATGATTGCAGATGCAGCGGCAGACTTGGCGCGTCCTTATCTGATGAAAGTTGCCATTGACCAGTATATTGGACAAAAAGACATTGCCGGACTGGAAAACCTGTTTTTGTTCTATTTAGCGACCATTTTTGCCAGCCTGGCGTTTTCCTATTATGAAAGCCTGCTGTTGCAACGGGCCGGGCAACAGGTAATTCTGGCCGTACGGGAAAAAGTGTTCCGCCATATTCTGCACCAACCGGTCGATCAGTTGGAAAGTCAACCCGTGGGGCGCATGGTGACAAGAGTGACAAACGACACAGATGCCGTGAAAGAGCTGTATACCGATGTAATTGTTGCTTTTGCAAGCGATGCAGTGATGCTTGTAGGAATTGTCGTTGTAATGTTGGCGATTCACTGGAAACTGGCGCTGGCTTCCTTCGCAATCCTGCCGTTTATGATTTTGATTGCCGCCGGCTATCAAAAATATGCCCGTCGTGCCTACCGTCAGGTGCGGGAAAAGACAGCCGGTCTCAACTCGTATATCTCTGAACGGCTGAATGGAATTGGCATCATCAAGGCATTTGGCGCTTTCGCGGTTACGGAAAAAGGATTCCGACAGGCCAATGACGAGTATTTGCAGGCAGGGTTGTCGGAAATGCGGACTTTTGCTGCGTTTCGCCCGCTAGTCGACTTGCTGTATGTTGCAGCAGTGATGCTGGTCATTTATTTTGGCGGGGTCGAATCGCAGATTGAAGGGATAGAACTGGGCGTGATCGTGGCGTTTCTCCGCTACATGGAGAAATTCTTCTGGCCGATCAAAGACATGGCGGAAAAATATAGTCTGTTGCAGTCGGCATTGGCTGCGGCGGAAAGAATCCAACCGATGCTGACAGAACCTGAGGTGAAGGAAGAAGCGGCGTGGCCAAATAAACGGATGGAGCCGGCACGAATCGATTTTGAAAATGTCTGGTTTGCCTATGAAACAGAAGAATGGGTGTTGTCGGAAGTCAGTTTCAGCATCCCGGCCGGCAGTTTTTTTGGCGTTGCCGGCTTGTCTGGATCGGGTAAAACCACGCTAATCAGTCTGTTGTTGCGGTTTTATGAACCGCAAAAGGGTCGTATCCTGCTGGACGGGACGGACATTCGTGAAATTCCCCTGCTCTTGCTGCGTCACAGGGTCGCTGCAGTATTTCAGGATGTACACGTTTTCAAGGGCAGTGTGGCAGAAAATATTTCCCTGTTTAATCCGCTCATAACACAGGCGGGCATAGAGGAAGCGGCACGTACAGCAAAAATAGCCCCGTTCATTGAAAAACTGCCACAGGGGTATGACACAAAAGCCGGGTACCTGGGATCCAGCCTGTCAGCTGGACAAAGGCAGCTGCTGTCCTTTGCCAGGGCGCTGGCTACCCCGGCGGATCTGTTGATTCTAGATGAAGCTACATCCAACATCGACAGCCATACCGAACATCTGGTGCAGCAGGCAATGGAGCAGGCTGCTGCGCAGCGAACCTTGCTGGTTGTCGCACATCGTCTGTCGACGATTGTTAACGCCGATTGCATTTTGTTCATGCATCAGGGACGAGTGGTTGAACAAGGAAGCCATGAAGAACTGATGGCGCTGTCAGGCCGTTACAGCAGGCTGTTTCGCAGTCAGTGAGATATTTGCCTGAACCGGCAGGAGGTTTGACTGGTTGTCTTGAACTATTCCAGCAGGAAATCATTTTTAACAATCCAATGATAGAGGAGGCAGATTCATGAGCACGATCGCCCGGGGCAAAGGAAAACGGTTCCATAACAGGGAAGAAATGAACAAGTTGAACCGAACGGCTCTCTATATTGGCGCCATCGCCGCTGGCTGTATTTTTGTTCTGATTCTGGCGTCTTTTTTAATGCCATAACGCAGGGGAAAATGAATAACAGTTGATAGGATAAGGAGTGTTAAAGGGTATGGACAGAGAGTGGGTTTTGCATGTGATGGAGACGGTTTCCGGCTTTAGCCGGGGTGAAACCGGAATTACCCGTCTGGCATTATCGCCGGAAGAAATGCAGGCGCGGCAGTATGTTACCGGACTGATGCAGGAACTGGGCATGACAATCAGAGTCGATGCGATTGGCAATATCATCGGTCGCTTGGCTGGGACCGATCCAGCTGCGCCGCCGGTTATTGTCGGTTCGCATCTGGATTCGGTCCCCGAGGGTGGCCGCTATGACGGCGTTCTTGGCGTAATTGCCGGACTTGCAGCTATCCGGCGTATCGCCAAAGAGGGGACGACCAAACATCCGCTGGAATTAATCATCTTTACGGCGGAAGAATCGAGCCGGTTTGGTTTTGCAACCATGGGCAGCAAGGCAATGGCCGGTATCGCCGATCTAAAGGCCTGGAGCAAGGCAAAAGACCCGCAGGGAATTGGTTTTATGGAAGCGTTGTCAGCCGTGGGACTACAGCCGGAGCAAATCGAAACAGCTTCCCGTGTTGGTGAGCCCCTGCATGCGTTTGTGGAGCTGCATATCGAACAGGGACCTGTACTGGAAGACGCCGGACTGGCGATTGGCGTCGTGGAAGCGATTGCGGCGCCGACCCGCCTGAAAATCAAGGTTGAAGGCACGCCCGGGCACTCCGGGACAACGCCGATGGATTCCCGGGAGGATGCACTGGTCACGGCGGCTCAGATCATCCTGGCCGTGCGGGAAGTAGCGCTTTCTCGCTACGGCGAAGGCACCGTCGGCACAGTCGGCAATATCAAGGTCAACCCCGGCGTAATGAACGTAATTCCTGGTGTGGCCGAGATGTGGGTCGACATTCGCGGCGTCAATCATGACAGCATTGTTGAAACCCTGCAGGAATTGAAAGACGAGATCAGTATCATTGCCGAGGCTGAAGGCACCACAGTAGCGATCGAGGTGCTCACTTCGGACAAACCGGTTCGCCTGCATCCGACAATCAGTGCTGCGGTGGAGAATGCCTGCAAGGATCTGAAGGTATCCTATCGCCGCATGAACAGCGGCGCCGGGCATGACGCCATGCACATGGCCTCCCTTTGTCCGACCGGCATGATCTTTGTTCCCTGCGCGCGTGGCATCAGCCATAACCCGGAAGAATTTGCTTCGCCGGATGATATCATGACAGGGCTCGACGTCCTGACAAGAACCGTGAGGTCACTGGCTGAATGATCGAAAAAAAATATGAGGGGTTAAAAGCGTATTTTCAGGACACCTACCGTGACAATTCCTTCGTAAAATTGCTCGAAATGCGACTGGTACATGTGGAACCTGGCGCGGCGACCATCTCCATGCCGGTAAATCCGGAGCGACACACAAATCTTTACCATGTTGCCCATGGCGGCGCTCTTGCCTCACTGGCCGATACGGTGATGGGGGTGGCTTGCGGCAGTGTAGGGCGGCGTGTGGTCACGCTGGAACTCAACATGAATTTCATCAAGGCGGCTGAAGCGTCGACAAATGTCACCGGCATTGGCCGCGTCATTCACAACGGCCGCAACACGTTAGTTGCCGAAGGAGAAATCCTGGGCGATGATGGAGTCCTACTATTAAAAGCCCGTGGGACGTTTTATGTGGTTGGGCAATTTGACATCAAAACCGAAAATACCGAAAATTAATTTCTCGCAACCTAGCAGGGAACTGGGATAAGAATAGCGAATAGTCTCCTATGGCTGAAAAGTCTCACTATTTTGAGGAGGTATGTGCGTGAAACAGAAAACATGGTTGGTATTTTCGATCTGTCTGATTTCCCTGGCCCTTGTTCTTACGGGTTGCGGCGGCGGTGGCGGCGATAAGGCTGCAGCACCGGCAAAAACGCAGAATATCAATATCGCCACGGCGACGACCGGCGGCGTGTACTATCCCTTGGGCAATGCCATGGCACAGCTTTTCAATCAAAAAATCACCGGCGTAAAAGTTTCGGCTGGCGCTACGGCCGGAACCCCGCAGAACATTCTGTTGATGCAGAAAAAAGAAGCGGAAGTCGCATTTGCCCAAAATGGTGTGGCTTATTACGCTTTTAACGGATTAGAAATGTTCAAGGATAAACCGACCAAGTTTTTGCGCGGCATTACCAATTTGTATCCCAACGTAATGCACATCGTGGTTGCGGCCGATTCCAAAATCAATTCGATTAAAGATTTTGCCGGCAAGAAATTCGTGGTGGGTGCCATTGGCAGTGCTACTGAAATCAATTCGCGCGAAATTCTTGGTTTGTATGGTTTGGATTACAAAGACAAAAAGAATGTGAAAGGGGAATATCTGGGTTACTCGGAAGCGGCGGAAGCGCTGAAGGACGGTCGGGTAGACGGGATTTTGATCGCCGGCGGTTTGCCCACTTCGGCGGTTTTGGACGCTGCCTCTTCGATGAAGATCAGAATTTTATCGCTGGAACCGGATATGATCGCCAAATTGAAGCAAACCATGCCTTGGTACTATGAAATCACTATTCCCAAAGGAACCTACATTGGACAAACAGAAGACGCCAAAACTGTGGCTGTGGCCAACCTGCTGATTTGTCGCGAAGACCTGAGTACTGACTTGGTCTACAATATGACCAAGGCACTGCATGACAATCAAAAAGACCTGGTCGCGGCCCACTCGGCGGCTAAAGACATGAAGCTGCAGGATGCCCTAAAAGGCATGACCGTGCCGCTGCATCCGGGTGCTGAAAAGTACTATAAAGAAAAAGGAATCGCCAAGTAAATACAACATTCTCGCTGCTGATATGGCAGACGGGTAGCAACCTGTCTGCCATATTTTAAGTACTTGAAAAAAGACGAAACAGGGGAGGTTCTGTTGTGGCAAAAGACGATAAGCCAGTAATCGACAAATCGGCCATCGATGCCTTTATCAACGAAGAATCGGCCGAGAATGTCGATGAAGTTGTCCGAAAGTACGAAGCCGAATCCCGGTTCCGCAAATTCTCCGGTAATATCGGTAAAATTGTGGCGGCAATTTGTATTGCATTGTCATTATTTCACCTTTACACAGCTGGTTTTGGTGTTCTCGAAGCAATTAAACAACGAAATATCCACTTGACCTTTGTTCTTGTACTTTCGTTTTTACTGTACCCTTCCGGTGGCAAATCATCAGGCAACCGGACCACCTTGTGGGATTGGTTTTTGGTCTGCTTGTCGATATACGTCGGAACCTATTTAATGGTTGAATACGATGCGCTGGCCAACCGGGGCGGAGTCACCGTGCCGATGGATATATATACCGGTGGCTTGTTATGTCTTTTGGTACTGGAAGCGGCTCGCCGGGCCACTGGCAAGGAATTGCCGATCATGGCCCTGATTTTTGTCGCTTATGCTTTGTTTGGCGATATGATTCCCGGTGAATTCGGGCATCGCGGTTATAGCCTCGAACGCGTGATTGATCACATGTTTTTGACTACCGAGGGGATTTACGGGGTGGCACTCGGCGTATCGGCTACCTATATATATCTGTTTATCCTGTTTGGTGCGTTTTTGACGGAAACCGGCATGGCCAAGTTTTTCAATTCCCTGTCGATGGCTGTTGCGGGTGGATCGCCCGGCGGACCGGCGAAAGTTGCCGTGTTTGCCAGTGGTCTATTAGGGATGATTAACGGCAGTGCGGTGGCAAACGTCGCTACCATCGGTGCTTTCACCATTCCGCTCATGAAGAGCGTAGGCTATCGGCCACACTTTGCTGGTGCGGTCGAAGCAGTTGCATCTACTGGCGGACAAATCATGCCGCCGGTTATGGGCGCCGCCGCCTTTGTCATGGCAGAATTTTTGGGAATGTCCTATACGACGATTATGATTGCAGCGGTCATTCCGGCAGTTCTCTATTATTTGGCCTGCTGGACGATGATTCACTTTGAAGCTCGTAAACTGGGCCTTTGCGGCATTCCCAAAGATCAATTGCCGGTAGCGAGGGAAGTATTGAAAAGCCATGGGCATTTGTCGATTCCCATTATCGGCATTATCGCCTTGCTGCTATATGGCCTGACACCTCTATATGCTGCGTTTTTTACGATTATATTGACGATTGTTGTCAGTCATATGCGCAAAGAAACTGCCATAACATTCAAAGGCATCATTAAAGCGTTGGAAGCAGGCGCCAAAGGGTCTGTAGGCGTTGCGATGGCTTGCGCCGTGGTCGGTTTTGTCGTTGGCGTCAGTTCACTGACCAGCCTGGGTCTGACTTTTGGCCAGAATATCCTGGCATTCTCGCAGAACAACCTGATTATTACGATGATCCTGACCATGATCACCATGTTGATCCTGGGCATGGGGTTGCCAACGACGGCCTGCTACATTGTCGGGGCGACGATTGCCGCACCGGCCCTGATCAAACTCGGCGTACTGCCGTTGGTTGCCCATTTCTTCGTATTCTACTTCGCCTGTTTGTCCAATTTGACACCTCCGGTATGTTTAGCCGCATTCACCGCTGCAGGGATTGCCGGAGCCAGCCCGTATAAAGTGGGCTGGACATCAACCCGTCTCGGTGTAGCCGGGTTCCTGGTGCCGTTCCTGGCAGTTTATTCGCCGATGCTGATGTTTGCCGGCAAGTTTAATCCGATTGAACTAACCGAGGCAGTCATTACGGCGATTATTGGTGTTATCGCGTTGAGCGCAGCACTGGAAGATTGGTTTTTGCGCCGTTGCAAAATCTGGGAACGTGCTGTCTTGTTGGTTGGGGCATTGCTGCTGATGGTTCCGGGATTAATCACAGACATTATCGGTGGTGTATGCGTTGCGGCAATTTATTTTATACAGCGACGGAGTCTTGATAAATCAGACGCCGCTTAGCCGGAAACCGGCATTGTGAAAAAGAAAACTTGTCAGTAGGCGGTTTGCCATCTTAACAAACCAAGATGTATAAGGTATACTTATGCCTAAGGGTTTTTACCCATGCTGACAATATCAAGGAGGACTCACATGGATTTCAATTTCTCCGCAGATCAAATCGCCCTCAAAAAGATGGCGCAGGAATTAGTTGCCAAAGAAATCACCCCCTATGTGCACGAAATGGACGAAAAGAGCGAGATGCGGCCGGGGCTTATTCAAAAATTCCACAATGCCGGCATCTTGAATCTGGTCGTTCCGGAAGAGTATGACGGGCCAGGCCTGGACGCGTTGTCGATTGCCCTGATTTATGAGGAACTGGGCAAAGGCTGCGCTGGCGTTGCTACTTCGGCAGCTGCAAATGCTTTGGCATCATATCCGGTGCTTGTTGCAGGAACCGATGAACAAAAACGTAAAATGTTTGATGCCCTTAACGACGGAAAACTGGCTGCTTTTGCCTTGACCGAACCGAATGCCGGATCGGATGCGGGCGGCGTGGCTACCTCCGCTGTAAAAGATGGTGAATACTATGTTCTCAATGGAACCAAATGTTTTATCACCAATGGTGGCATTTCCGACGTTTATACTGTCTTTGCCAATGCGCGGAAATCTGCAGGGATTCGTGGTTTGACAGCCTTTATTGTGGACCGTGATACACCAGGTTTTTCCGTGGGGAAAAAAGAAGACAAAATGGGTATGCGGCCTTCCAACACCACCGAACTGATTCTGGACAATGTCCGGGTGCATGAAAGCATGCGGATTGGTCGTGAAGGTGAAGGATTCAAAATTGCCATGAAGACACTGGATGCGGCCCGTCCTTTGGTTGGCGCCGTGGCAGTCGGCTTGGCGGATGCAGCGTTGCAGGCAGCCTGCAAATATGCCAAAGAACGTCAACAGTTCGGCAAACCGATTGCTTCCTTCCAACTGGTGCAGGGAATGATCGCGGACATGGTGATGGCGGTGGAAACTGCCCGCCTGATGGTTTACAAGGCTTGCTGGTTGAAAGATCAAGGGCAGGATTATAAACTGGAGTCTGCGATGGCCAAGTGTCTGTCGGCGGATGTCGCGATGAAAGTAACCACGGATGCGGTACAAGTCATGGGCGGATATGGTTACATGAAAGAATATCCGGTAGAAAAAATGATGCGCGATGCAAAACTGCTGCAGATTTATGAAGGAACCAACCAAATTCAACGCCTGGTCATTGCCAATAGCGTTCTCTACTAGATTTTACGTAGCTACAGGACGCAAATGGCTTGACAAGGGATGAAAGCTAGTGTTATACTATCTTTCGTGACATCAAGTTGATTTGGGGTTATAGCTCAGTTGGTTAGAGCGCTTCGTTGACATCGAAGAGGTCTGCGGTTCGAGTCCGCCTAACCCCACCATATTAAAACCGAGACGCTGCAAGCGATTGCGGCGTTTCTTTTTTTGCCAGTTTTTGCTGCTAAGAGGTCTTTTGACTACTCTCTTGACTACTTTTGACGATCTGCCAGATTTCGACAATGGTGCTGGCGGCCAGTTTTTTTCGATCAGACCGGTGATGATCGTTTGCGATTTTTCGTTGACCTCGGTCATAATAGTCTGCAAGGGGTTTTCGAACAGGGAACAATATTTATCGTAGGAGGTGGGGCTGCGCGTCTTGCCGGTGACAAAACTTTTAAAGGTTTGCAGCCAGAGTTTCTGCAAGTCACCAAAGGTAGTTTCACTTGGGCGAAGCGCCTGCTTCTAAATGCGTTTGACCAGCATGCTATCTAGCCAGGCATTGCCGTCTTTTTCTGCGGTTGGCTCGGTGAAATATTCGGTAATGGGAAGCCTCCTTGCAGTAAAACTTAAATCGTGTTACGATGTAATACAAAGGGAGGGGATGTCATGAGCACTCGTGTTGTAACCGTGCGACTGAATAAAACAGAAGATTCGATGATACAGGCGTTCGCTGCGCTGCACGGATTAAAGCAGTCTGATATTTTGCGCGACGCTGCGATTAAGATGATTGAGGACGATCAGGATTTTCGCTTGCTGATGGAGGCAAAGGCGAAGACTACGCAGTATTATTCGCTGGAGGAAACGAGGCGGCAGCTTGAACTGGAAGATTAACATCTCCGACCAGGCGCAAAAGGAGCTGAAGAAGCTGGACCGGCAGGACAGGGAGCTCATTTTGTCCTACCTGGAAACCCGGATCGACGGCTGCGCCAATCCGCGCATTCATGGCGAGGCGCTAAAACAGAATCTGGCCGGGTACTGGCGGTACCGGATTGGCAAGTATAGAATCCTATGCGAGCTGGCCGACGAGGTCGTGACAGTCTACGTGATTAAAGTGGAACATCGCCGATCTGTGTATTTGAAGTAGGTCCTCGCGAAAGCGGGGAGTTATTGTATTTAGGGCGAATTCCCGTTAACACGGCAAAAACAATAGAGATTGCAAAACCTGTTGTCATCGCCAATGCTAAAATGCCCCTTAGTTGTTGACAAAAGTTGTTGAAATTTGCGCAAAGAATTAACACTGCCGGGAGGTTTTTTTCCGGCTTTTGTTGTTTATGCATCTTACCATACGAAAACAGCCTGATAACCATACTTGATTGTGTCGTTTTCGCCATAAGGGTTACAATGCGTTTAGCAACAGAATAAGGAGTGAGATAGTATGAACAATATCGCAGAAGCGATCTTGCGAACGCCCTGGTGGGTTTTCCCGTTATTAGGATATATAATCATGATTGGCATTCAATCGCGGCGGACTCGAATCGTTTCGTTATATAAATTATTTGTGATGCCGGTTATATTTCTAGCTATTTCCTTGATTGCGTTAGTTTCGGCAAATCCCGATTTTATAGTGATCGGTTGTTGGTTGGCAGCAATAATGGCAGGAAGTGCAATCGGTTTTTTTCAACTCGCTCGCATGGAGATTCTAGTGGATGTTCCAAGTCGTCTCATCCAAATTCCCGGTAGTTGGAGCAGCCAGGTGGTCATGTTGTTGATTTTTGCTTTAAGATATTATTTTGGCTATGATCTGGCAGTTCATCCAGATCATAATGACAGATTAGAATATAAAATTATCAGGTTTGTATCATCAGGGGTGCTTACCGGATATTTGCAAGGGAAATTAATGGGATATCTTTATCATTATAAAAAAAATGCACGATCATCAATGCAGAATTTGTAATTCGAATGAAGCTCTCCTCTTGGTGTAGGGGAATAAACCGGACTATTTTGTCCGGTTTATCAATTTGCTTTACAGGCGGTGATTCATCCGTTATACTACATATACAAACGTATGTTCGTCAATGCCGCGACCAGACAGAAAGATGGCGCAAAAGATATTGCACTGGGATCGGAATGGTTTTTCACCCAGATTGAAAAAGTATCGAGCAGAGCCGCTTTGCAAGCCGGAGCCGATCTGTAGCTTCAGCGCTGTTCGGTGCTGCAGATTGTGAAGTTGGCTGGATTAAATCCCATAGATGATTAAGCAATTAACCTAGTGAATTATTTTTGCTGATTAGGAAACGAAAGGAGCTAAAATACGATGAAAACGGTTTATGTGTATGTGCAAGATGCGTTAGCGGACTGGGAGACTGGCTACGCTATGGCAGAACTTCACTCTGGGCGTTTTTTCAAGCCATCGGCGGCGCCGCTCTGCATTAAAACATGCGCACTGTCGCGGGAATCGATTGTGACAATGGGCGGACTGCGGCTACTACCAGACCTTACGGTCGATGAAATTTGCCTGAGTGATGCGGCGATGCTGATTTTGCCAGGCGGCGATGGTTGGTTGACACTGCAGAATGAAATGATCCTGGAAAAAGCTTCTGCCTTTTTGGCTGCAGAGATTCCGATAGCGGCGATCTGTGCAGCTACGGTGGCACTGGGGCGGGTCGGCCTGCTCAACCACCATCGCCACACCAGCATTGATCTGGAGTTTTTGCGCATGATGGGCGGTGATGCTTATAGCGGATCGACGTTGTATGAGCAGCAACCGGCTGTGTTGGACGGTAATTTGATCACCGCTGCCGGGACTGCGCCGCTGGAATTTGCCTGCCATATTTTTGAACGGCTGGCTGTGTTTTCCCCGGCGACGCTGGATGCCTGGTATCTGTTGCATAAGGAAAAACGGGCCGAGTATTACGATGCGCTGATGGCGTCATTGCCGAAGCGCTGACAGGGATGAATAACTTTATCTGTTCCAGGCGGTTTGGTCTCCGCCACTGAGTCGGCTGTAAAGGCAAGCGGACATTGCGGCGATATAGTCGCTGGCATAATCTCCAATTTGTGGTGTTTCAGTGAAAATACTAATCAGGATCGGACCATTGGGGCTTTCAATAACTCCGACATCTGCCAGAATATCATCAAGTTCACCGATTTTGTGGATGACTTTTCGTTGTTGCATATAACGAGACATTTCATCGGGAAAAATGGAATGAGCCATTGCATCCAGCATAAAATCAGTTTTTTCCGGGCTAATCAGTTTACCGAGGTAAAGCTGTTCGAAAATGATCGCCATGTCTTGGGCGGTGGTGACGTTTGAGTAACCAAACACATTGCGGGCTTGAGAGTCACGAATCGTCGTGTTTTTCATACCCAGCCGGGAAAAATGTTCTCTAATGACTTCTGCTCCGATATTTTCCTCAATTTCATCCAAAAACTCGGCGAAGTAATCATTATCACTGACAGTCATCATTAATTCCACACCGGTGTCGTAAACTTTTTGCATGGCAGGATCGGCTTGTTTGTAAAAATGTCGATATACAATGATGGAAACGGGGACTTTGATCGTCGAGGCGGCGGCAAAAATATCGTCAGGATTTAATGACAGCACTTGTCCGGTCTTTAGGTTTTTGGCATATATACCGACAGCGCCATGAAATTTGCCGACCAGTGGGCATTCGCTGCCAGAAAGCGATAGCGGGTTAGTGACAGGTACTTGTGCATTTTTTACAAGGTTGGGTTGGGTGGGGGCAGTCTGTGCAGGGGTTGTAGCGGCAAAAACGGTCAACATTCCGCCAGTCAACACGATGAATGACAAAATTAAATAGAGAATCATAGTTTGTTTCATTATTCTCGATCTCCCATGGGCTCTGCCTTTTTTCTTAATGATAAAACAGAGATGTTTCACTGATTTGGCGCAACTGTAACAAAAGTGTGAACAATGCGAAGGAGTTTGAACCATAATAAATTGCAGGACATTGAAAAACCACCCGTTTGAACGGGTGGTTTTTCAATGAAGATAAATAGAAGCTTTTTGTGATTACTTCAACCATTCGGCAATGGCTTCAGCGGTGGGGATTTTTCCCGCCACCTTGACCTTGCCGTCAATCACCAAGGCGGGGGTGATCATCACGCCATACTCGGTGATTTGGTTGATATCGGTGATTTTACTTACCGTGGCATCGGCACCGGAGAGTTCAACGGCCTTTTTGGCATGCTCTTCTAATTTATGGCATTTGGCGCAACCGGTACCAAGGACTTCAATTTTTTTACTCACGCAGACTCCTCCTTTGGTTTGGGACAGGCGCACGGCTCTGTCAACGGGTCAATACGTACAGGGGGTTCTTCCGAGAATGTAAGTTGACAAATTTGCTGAATTGCAGCAAAGGCTTCTGGGTTGAGCCGGTAAAAAATCCAGCGACCATCCCGGGAGTCCATTACGACGCCAGCTTCGCGCAACACCCGCAAATGATTGGAAATTGCCGGCTGACTCATCGGGAAAGTGCTAAGAAACGCACAAACGCATCGTTCTTTACCTGCCAGCATTTTGACGATTTCCAGGCGGGTTTCATCGCCCAGCGCCTTGAAAATTTTGGCTAACGCACGTGATGTCATCATAAGCACCTCACTTTAATGGGCGATTTGCCTTTACCGCTTCCGCCATACGCTCAACAACTTCCGGATTGGCAGGGGTGGATCCCTTGACCAGCCCGAATTGGGTCAAGACAAACTCGGTATAGGGGAGGCCGTTTTTTTCAAACATTTTTTTGCCGCACCCCACCGGGCAACCATCGATGACAATATTGTCGGCTTCGCGCGCCGACTCGATAAAACCTGACAGGTCGGCGCCAATTCCCGACAGACAGCTCATGCCGGCCCATTCTTCACGACTGAGTCGCCGGGCGATCAAATCAGCAATTTGTCCGACATCGGCGGCGCCGGAACAGGCATAAACCAACCGTATCTTCTCCGATCCATTGCAACCGCAGGAGCATGAACATTGAGCCAAGAGAATCACGATCCTTTCGAGAGCCTATTTTGTGATAATATATTAAAATATTTTTATATAAAGTGTCAAGGAGGGGTTGCGGAGAAAAACGAACCGCGTTAATATATTTATAGTTATTTATATATTGATTTGTTTGGCAAGGAAGTGTGTATCATGAGTGAACGAAACAAATTGTTGCTGATGGTGGTTGTCTTTTTGAGCGCTTATTACCTGCCGATTGAAAACAGTCGGGTGCAGGGCGCGTTGGTCGAAGCGTTCACTATGCTTAAGGATTATGCGAGAGAGCATGTGCTGCTGTGCCTGGTGCCGGCGTTTTTCATCGCCGGGG
>CAYLSL010000009.1:5661-40631 GCA_964386615.1 uncultured Veillonellaceae bacterium | reverse complement strand
TTTTTCCTAACAGCAACGGTCAGAATGACCGGCGAATTCCCACATAGGTACTGCGCCCAGCATCTTTGTTGACACTGATGCTCTCGCCCACAACATAGGTATCCGGCGCAACCTTGAGTTCTGAGCGCAATTTGATCCGAAAATCATTGGGATCGTAAGCATCGGCCGAAACCTTTAAATTCTTGCCAAGTTTCAGGTCGACGCCCGCCCCGGCTTTCCCCTCGACTACACCGACACGACCGCCAACAGAGGGTCCCTGTTGTCCCAACTGGAAATTCAGCCGATTAGACTCGCCGATATCGCTCAGTCCCATCTGGACAAAAGACCGGGAGTCAGTGTTGATCCGCAAGTCCACGTTGGTACGGTATTTTTCCGCGCCGCCGCCATACATTACGTCAATGCCGGCCTGGGTTTTGATTTTTTCCACCTTGTTCAGCAGCTTATTTGCTTTTTCGGAAACTTCCCGGGCATTTTTCAGAGTATCCTTTATGTTGCGGGCCGTTTCCGGGTCAGTCGCCACCGGCTCCAGCGCTGCTGCCATTTTTTCAATCCTGGCGCTGGCACTACGCAGATTGGTCAGCGTCTCCTTGAGATCTTTGACGGTCTTGCCGTCATTATCAACCGCCGTCGCCATCTTGTCGACCCGCCCGGCCACATTTCGAAGGCTGGCTGACATTACAGCGAGATTGCGGGCGATTGCATTGACGTTTTGTTCATTATTCACCGCCATCCGGGACAACGCAGCCGTCAATTGATCGATGTTACGGGCGGTGTCTTTCATCGACCCTTTCACTTTGGGATCACCGAAGACTTCTTCGAGAGACGTCACCAGTTTATCCATTCGGTTGAACAAACGGTCCGCCGTGGTAATAAACGTTTCCAGCCCTTGTGGCGGAGCACCGTCCACAACAGTATCCGGTGGCAGGAACTTGTCTCTTTGGTCAGGCGGTGAAATGTTGACAAACTTTTCACCCAATAATCCATCGGAACCGATGCCAAAAACGGAGCCTTCCGGAATTGAGTTGCCTGCCCATATTCTAACCGTCGCGCGGGCTTTCCCGCTATCCGTCACCCCAATCTTCACAACTCTGCCGACATCAACCCCGGCATAGCGCACTTGGCCGCCGACCTTCAATCCATCGACCCGGTCAAAATCGACATGCAATGGGTAACCGGCTTCGCCGACCCGAATTACGCCATAAAAAACAGCAATTCCAATCAACAGCGCCAGTCCGAGCAAAGTGACCGCACCCACTTTAGTCTCTGAATTCATCATCCTTCGCTCGCCCTCCTTCTGATCGGGATGCAAGAGTTTCGCACACCACTGATAAATTGTTGCACGATCGGATTCTTCGATTGGCGGAATTCTTCCGGTGTAGCAATTTCAATTATTTTTTCATCATACATCATGGCGATGCGATCTGCAATCGTAAATGCGCTATCCATGTCATGCGTCACCACGACTGCCGTCACGCCGAGAATGCGTCGGGTACTCATAATCAGGCGGTTGATGGTTGCCGACATCACCGGATCCAGGCCGGCTGTCGGTTCATCATATAAGACAATTTGCGGATTAAGTGCAATCGCCCTGGCCAGCCCTACCCTTTTTTTCATGCCGCCCGACAGTTCATTCGGCATGACATTTTCCCGCCCCATCATACCAACCATCCGCAATGTACGGCGAATCACCGACAGGATTTTTTCTTCCGGCATATCGGTATGCTGGCGAATGCCAAAAGCGACATTTTCACCCACCGTCATCGAATCGAACAAGGCCGAATACTGAAAAACCATTCCCATATTGCGGCGGATTTTATTCAACTCGGCTTCTTTTAACCGGGTTATTTCGCGCCCTTCAATCAGAATACGGCCACTGGTCGGTTTCAGCAGGCCAATCATCAGCCGCAGCAAGGTACTCTTGCCGGCGCCGCTCGGACCGATCACCACCATCGTCTCGCCGGTTTTCACCTGAAAACTGACATCATTGAGAATCCGGCGTTCCTTGAAGGACATACTGACATTTTTCAATTCAATCATTATATCAGATTTTGGTTCCGCGGTTTCGTCTCTAAGTTCCATACATCACCTATACAGCCAGGTTGAGAGAAAATAGTTCATGACAAAAATCCAGACGATCGAGGTAACCACCGAACTCGTTGTAGCTCGTCCCACGCCTTCAGCGCCTTCTTTGGCGCCCATCCCTTTCAGGCAGCCAACCAGGGCGACGATGCCGCCAAAAACCATCGACTTGATCAAGCCGCCGGTAAAATCGGAAAACTCGGTGAAAGTTTCGATCGAGTAAATAAATGTGTAGGGTCCGACGTTCGTATAGGTGGTCGCCACCATAAAACCACCGGCAATTCCCATCAGATTGGCAAAAGTGACCACCATCGGCGTCATCAGGATACAGGCGACAAACCGGGGCACTACCAGATAAGCGATCGGATCAGTCGCCATAACCCTTAGTGCGTCGATCTGTTCGGTAACCTTCATCGAACCGATTTCCGCCGTAATCGCAGCGCCGACCCGTCCTGCCAAAACCACTGCACTAAGCACCGGTCCCAGTTCACGAAACATCGCCAAAGCCACCAATCCGCCTGTCGTAGACTGCGCGCCAGCCCGCGACAGTGCCGGCGTTGCCTGCCAGACCATGACCATGCCGGTAAACACGATCATCATAAACACGATCGGCATTGTATCAACACCCAGATGAGCCATCTGGTAAATGACATGGCGAAAATTGATCCGCCGCAGCTGGATCAACGTCTGAAACAGCAGTTGCGCGGTTCGTCCGGTGGATTCAAGAAACTCAAAGATTTGTCGGCCCAGCCAATTGCTTAAGCTAATCATTTTGTATTAATTCCATGACACCGCAAAAATTCCCTTCTTTGGCCTGTTTTTTTCTGCCAGTAACTGCTATTTTTCATAGGCAACGGCAATCCACACGCCATCCGGTTGTTGCTGGCTCCAGACTCGCAACACCACTGATTCAGCTACAATGGCTGTCGCGAAATCCTGCACACGGATATCCCGCGGATTCATTGCGTCAAACCCACAGCCCAATGCTTTTGCCACTGCTTCCTTGGCGCTCCAGATACGCGCCGGCTGGCCGGTCGCAATCTCTTCGTCATGGAATACCTTGTGCAAGGGGTATGCGTTGTCAAACTCACTGTCACTAGCCGCATCAATTCCGATCCGGCAATTTTGATCCGTGACCGCCGCCCACGTCTGGTCGGCAAGATGGGAATAGGAATAGCGCAATGGCAAATTGCCGGAACTTCCGGTCGCCCAGTTTCGGCTAAGGGTTGCCTGCAAAACGATTTTGGCCTGCCTGCGCGAAGCGGCGTCATCCAACTGGCGATAATGACAACCGGCGACAATTAATGACTTGCCGGCACTGGCTTCTCTTATAACGAAAGCCATCGCATTTCCAGCCCCCGCGCCGCTACCACCGGCTGCATTGCCTCGTTAACCACCCTTGCATCCCAGATTGTGCCGGCGGGATCTTCACCGCGCCGGCGGACCTGCACCTTAAAGTTTCCTTGGCTGGCTCCCTGCTGGTGATATTGAATTTCACCGACTGCATAGGGTAGTGCAATCGTTGCCGCTTGGCCCTGTTGTTCCAGCAGTGTCTGAAATACGACCGCCTGGAACATTGCCTCCAGCAGGTACGGTGATGTCTGATAGTTGTTGTGCAGCCGGTCGGTAAAGTCCGTTTCAGTCTCAAGCGTAACCGTAGCTTCCGCCATACCGCCGCTAAAACTGCTGATCCGCTGCAACACACGATAGCGCCCGGTCAGGCCGGTGAATTGTTCATATAAGCTCAACAATCCGGCCCGGTCAACGACGGATGGCGCTGCCAATGTATCCGCCAACAACGGAGATTCTTCGTACTGATCCGGAGCAAGCGGCGACCCGATAACTACGGTCGCTACGGCACTCGTCGACCAACGTTCCAGCGCCCGGCCAGTCGGCGATAATTCCTGCGTATGCAGCTCGGTGCGGCAATACAGGCTGCCTGCTTTCATTTCGGCCCGCTGGCATTGAATACGCGAGTGTCGTGGTTGGTCCGCCGGACAGTCGATCCGGTCGAGGAATTTTACATTGCGGATGCTTTGCAGCGACAAGTATGGATAGAGCGCCCTGGCTGCTTCTGCAAACATCTCCACCATCATGATACCGGAAACAAGCGGCTGTTTAAGCATAGTCAACGGACGATGCTCAGGCAGCCATCGGTCGCGTGTCGCCTGGAAACAGCGTGTGGCTGAAAGCGACGGTGTCCGTAGATCCAGTATCACTTCGTCAAGCATCGGATAAATGGCCGCAAAATCTGTGCTATCGGTTTTTTTCTCAACGGGCGCTGTCGGAACCAAAGGTATTTCTTTCACCAAAAGAACTGGCGGCGGGTTCTGCACTGATCCGACCATTTCCCGACAGAATAACTGTGCAACTTCCCTGGCATGGATATAGCTATAACCGCTCCAGCGCATCAGTGCGCGAATTTCTTCGGTGTCGGCCATACCGCCTCCTTCGACCGGACCCAGCAGCAGCGACTGGCAGCGAATCTGCGGATATCGCCGCTGCATCAGTTCCAGGTATCCTGTCATCGCCCGATTGGCCGCTGCATAGGCAACCTGGCCGGCATTGCCATTGACGGCGGCAACCGATGAAACGGCGGTAAAAAAACGGAGCCCCCGCCCTTGCGATGACATCAATAAATTTTGTGCCCCTTGCAGTTTGACATTCATTACGGCCGAAAATTCTTCCGCCGTAATCTGCGGCAGATAATTGTCACGCAGAAACCCGGCGCCATGGATTACGCCACTGATCCGGCCAAATTTTTCCGCTGCGGCTGCCATCGCCGCTTCAGTCTGCGCAGTGTCAGCTACATCGCAATGAAGATAAATTGCTTCGATGCCTACAGCGGTAAGTTCTTCCAGTAACGCCTTGATTTCCGCCGACCGGGTCGGCTCTGCGCCACTCACAAGTTGCGTCCGGCCGAGCAAAACAATCCGGCAACCAAGCGGAATCAAAGCTCGTACCCACTCCTGAAGAATGCCCGCTCCGCCACCGGATATCACGACTACATCTTCCGGCCCCAATTGCCAAGAGGCTGCGGGCTGCACAACCGGGGAAGCCTCCCTGCCCACCTCGCCAAATATCCCTTCGTGGCTGCCAAACAGAATCAGTGGTTTGATATTTTGGTCCAGGCCCCGCCTGATCAGCTGATCGGCAACCGTTCCGGCGGCTAAATGAAGCGAACGCAGTAGTAATGAACGGTATTCCCAGGCCAGACTTAGCAATATCCCTTCTACACCGGCGACAACTATCGACCTTTCCGTGGTGGTTGCCGCCGATTGGTCAAGTACCAGGATTGCCCGGGCAGTGGGTTGCATGACAAATGCCTGGATTAACAAAAAACTATCGATCAGCTGCGGTGTTGCGGCAATGTTCTGTTCCGCGCGGTCGTCAAAATACAGCAGCAACCCGGCCAGACCGGCGCCGGCTTGTTCCGGCGAATCAATCTGGATCAGCGTTACGCCATAATCGCGCTTAAGGACTGCCGCAGCGGCCTTCGCCTTACGCCAGCCGCTCTTCGGGCAAACAATGCCGATTTTGTCCAGCGGTGAAAACTGCAGGTAATCCGGTGCAGCCTCCGGTAACGGTTCCTGGCTGAAAATAATCCGGCGCGGCGGCAGAGCATTTGCGATCATTTCCGGCGCAGCCTGTTGTTCAACTGAAGAACTGAGTTGCTTGGCGGTCGCGCCGCCACGCCGCTGCCTGATCAGCTCGATCCGTCCGGCAATATCGCGCACGGTCCTTACACCGGCGAAATCCTGCAAATCGAGACTGATGGCAAACCGAGTCTCCAATGCATCGGCAATCACCGGCAAACGACTGGAGCGGATGGCCAGATCATCCCGCAAATCCATATCTGCCGACACCTCGTCCGGCTCATAGCCTGTCGTCTGGACGATGACGGCAATCACTGCATCCAGGGTTGCCGCCGGAACCGGACAATCGGAGTCCGTCGCAGTCGCGGGGGATAAGGCTGCCGTCGTTTCCAGGACTGTTTGAGTCTCTGCTGCCTGCTTTGGCATAAAGTGCGGCAATACCGCCTGTTGCGGCTGAATTTGCGGCAGGCAGCCGGCGGTGAACAACTGGGCCATCGCATTCTGCAGAACGCTAAATTCAATCGAGGGCAGGCAGGTGGGTAAACAATCGGCCTGCTGCAAACTGTCGCGGATCATATTGCCGAGTGTTTCCCGCGGCCCCGCTTCGACAAACAGGTCAACCGAGTAATCGGCCCGCAGCGCTTTGACGTTCTGCAGCCAGTCTACCGGTGAATAAAGATGTTCGGCCAACAGCCGCCGGATTTCGCTGCCTTCGGTTGGGAAAACTCCGCCGGTATGGTTGGAAAGCACCGGAATCATCGGCGGCAAAAAGGGAATTGTCTGCAGGAACTCGGCGAATTCTAACGCGACCGCTTGAAACATCGGTGAATGAAATGCCATCGCCACCGGCAGGCGGGTACTACGGATCCCCTGGGTTGACAGCGTTTCGGCCAAAGTCAGGGTTGCTAAGGTATCGCCGCCGACAACCGTTTGCAGCGGTGAGTTGCGGTTGAGCAGAAACACTCCGGAAGCAGCGGCAAGCAGCGGTTCGATCGTTTCACTGGCGGCATGAACCGCCAACATGGCCCCGGCATCGGGCGAAAGCCTGCCTGTTTTTTCCATGCACAATGCACGTTGGTTGACAATTTTGCAACCATCGGCGAACGAAAAGGCGCCAGCGATGCACAACGCGGAAAACTGCCCCAAACTATGGCCGGCCAACACAACCGGTTGCAGGCCGCGCGACAGCAATACCCCTGCAATCGCGACTTCGAGCGCAAAGATTGCCGGCTGTTGCCAGCGGGTATCCTTTAATTTGTCTTCGCCGGATTCAAACAACAGTCGACAAATATCAAAACCAAAGTGCTCACTGGCTTGCACCAGCGTTTGTCTGATTTCCGGCAGCTCGTCGCAAAGTTGTTTGCCCATGCCGACATATTGCGATCCCTGGCCGGGGAAAACCAGCGCTACCCGGCTGGACAACGAATCGGGCCGGGAAACATATATTCCCTGACGCGCCAAAGAACGCCGCCGTTTATCTGTCATGGTCGACGCATTCTCCAGAACGCTGCTCTGCGCTAATAATCGTTCGGCTGCGGCTAGTGAATCCGCCAAAATGGCCAGGTCATATTTTTTCCCTGCCAGGCTACGGCTAAAGATCTGAATGCCTGGCAGGCACGCTGCCGGCGACGCTGAAATTTCTGCCGCCTGATCCGCGCCATTCTCTTCCTGCTCCAGTTGCACGACGAAGTTGGAACCACCGAATCCGAAGGCATCGACCTGAAAACGCCGTGGCCGGCCAATCGGCTTTTTCCACTCTGCCGGTTTATCCAATACAACAAATCCCGTTTCACGCCATTTTACGGCCGGATCCGGACAGGCACAGTTCAGCGTAGCGGGATAAATGCCGGCGTTCATCGCCATCACGCCGCGAATCAGGCTATTGATGCCGGCAGCACCGAGCGTATGGCCGATTTGCGATTTGAACCCGGCTAGTACCGTCTGCTTATTGGCCGGATACAGTTCCTGCAGGGCACGGACTTCTTCCAGATCGCCTTGCCGGGTTGCCGTAGCATGGCATTCGATCAGATCGACTGCCTCCGGTCCATAAGTCAATCCGCTAAAGGATGCTTTGATCGCCCGGATCTGACTGTGGCGGGAAGACTCGACCATGCCGGTTTCCGTGTTGCTGGCGCCGACACCGGTGATATAGCCATAGATCCGTGCACCGCGGCGACGGGCCACCGACTCGCGCTCCAGCATAATCATGCCGGCGCCTTCCCCCATGACGAACCCATCGCGGTCCTGGTCAAACGGGCGCGACATTTCAGCCGGCGGCCGGACTTGCCCCGTGATTCCGGCCAACGCGCCCAGCACGGAGAATTCGAGGAAATGCAGTGCGGAAAGCGGTTCTTCGGCCCCGCCGACCAAAGCCGCATCCAATATGCCGTTTCGCATCAGCTGCACTGCACTGTGCAACGCAACCAACGAGGATGAGCAGGCCGCCAGCACCGAGTAGCTCGGGCCGGTAAAACCGAATTTATTGCAGATAAAACCCGGCACCATACTGCTCAGTCGGCCGAGTAGCGACGTATCGTCCTGGATACTGCGGCCGGCCGCAATTTCTTCGGCCAGCGCCGCTGCCTGTTCCGGCGATACATCGATCACCCGGCGAATCGCCGCCAGAATATCGGGAATGGCGTCCCGCACGGCCAGATCGCCGCTGATGGGGGTCATTTCCGTAGCATTCTGCGACAAGATCACACCGATTTTTTGCCGGTCGATGTTCGACTGCAAAATCCCCGCATCGGCAATCGCCTGTTTAGCCGCCCAAAGCGCCAGTTTTGTCGCTGTAGTCATGTTTTTGAAATCCTGTGGCGGCACGTCGATATCCCTGCGGTTGACCGTCAAATGCTGAAACGCGGCGAAACGACAATAAGTTTTGCCGGAAACCATCGGCCGGGAATCGAAGTAGCGCTCGTGATCCCATTTTTCCGGTGGAACCGCGACTACGCCGCTGCGCAGTGCCAAAGAGGCTTGCCAGACTTCAGCCGGACTGTTGCCGAGCGAATTGACCTGACTCATCCCGGTGATCGCAATCCGTTCCGGCTGCGCATTGCCTGACCGTGCCGGCTGCTTTATTCCCACAACGTTTGCATGCAGTTCGGCCAACGTTTTTGCTTCATTCAACAATCCGGCGCAGGCGCCGCTCATGAATTGTCCGGCACTAGCTGCAACTGCCGCCTCAACCTTTTGGCCGGAACGCGCATCAATTTGCCGCGATGCAATCAGTAGACTCCCTGTAGCCAGCTGTTCCAGTTTGCAGCGAAAATCCTGGTCATCGCCGCGGTTAGCGGCAAAATCCTGTTCCAGCTGCAGGATGGCGCGAGTTTTTTCGTTGCGCAGCGCCCGTACCCGCAACCCGACCGATTCACCGGTCACGACCGTTGCCGCGTGGCCGGCAGCCAATATTTGTTGCTGGTAACCCGGACTTAATGTGCCTGTTGCCACAATTTCTTCCGTAATCAGATAGGCCGTCCCCATCTGAATTGCGTCGGCGCCAAGCATGGCCGCCATTTGCGCCGTAGTACGGTTGCAGATTCCTCCTGCCAGGATCAGTGTCCGCCCAACGAACAATTCAGGCCGCTGCCGCTTCAACTCGCCGGCCAATTGCGCCAAAACCAGCGTGCTGTTTGTTCCGACATGTCCACCGGACTCGCAGCCTTCACAAATGATATAGCGATAGCCGGCTTCCAGTGCCAGCCGCATCAGTTCTTCGTTGGGGGCAATGTAAATCAGTTCGATGCCGGCGGCCAGCAATAATTTTCCCTGCGCCGGTTCGCCAGCAGCAATGACGGCAAATCGGGGGCGATGCGACAATATCCACGCCAGTTGGGCATCGCGCTGGCGATTTTCTGCTAATGTGATGATATTTAAAATGTAGGGATGCCCAGCCAACTGCGTTGCCAATTGACCAAATTTATCCTGCAGGGCTGCTGCATCCATCATCCCCAGGGCCAGTGTCGGCAAGGCGCCAGCCTCGGCAACCGCCGCTGCAAAAGCCGGTTCATCGCTAATCCAGGACATTCCTCCCTGGATAATTGGAAAACGGGTACCCCAGGCGCGAGCCACATTACTATCGGCAAATCGGTTGGCAATTTGCTGCCGTTGATCCAACAGGGCCCGTACACAGTGCTGAAACTGCTGAACCGCCTGCACAAAGTCGTGGCCGAAACGCCTCACGAAGGATTGGGCAAAGGTCGCTTCCACAGAAAGAGGGATCAACTGATCAGTGCCCCAGCGACTGTGAAGCGGCGAAATCAAATGGTCTTGCAAATAATTCAGCCAATCCTGCGTTTCTTTGCTGGAAAATGCGTATTGCTGCGCTAGTTTGGCGGCCCGTGAATTTCCTTTGTCAAAAACCCGGCAGGGTTTTTGACATTGCAGACCGATCAACCGCGTGTGGTCGGGGCGGAGTTGCTCAATTTTCTTTTGGCAGGCTTCCGGCAGTCCTACTAAATCAGTCAGCCAATGGACACTTTCAAAAAAAACACCGGCAGCGCCAGTCGCGATAAAGGCCGCTGCCGCTTCCGGCGTGGCAACGCCACCCCATACATGCAACTCTGTTTTTTTGCCTGCCTGCTCCAACCAATCAAGAACCGCCGCATAAAGTGTAAACAGGGTATCGGCGCCGGCAATACCTCCAGCTTCGTTGCCTTTGATTGCGAAACAATTTTCTTGATCAGAAACTGCCATAATCGCCTGCAAATCACCAAGTGAACTCACAACCCAACCAATCCGGCCTAAACCGAGTTGCCGGGCCTGCTCGACCTTAGCGGAAGGAAACGCAGGATCCGTCAGCCAAACCTTCGCCGCCGGATTGCGGGAAAACAGCCGTTGAAAATCCGGGTTAGGCAAATTGACCAGATCCAGATAATAATCAGGCGGCGATAACGAATCCGCCAGCCAGCTCACTCTGTCCAATTGCTCCAGCTCGGCCTGGAATCCCGCACCCGTCAGGTCACAGACCGGCCTAGCCGACACGGTTTCCATCGCATGATTCACCGCAGGCGTCAGACTTGTTGCTGGCCAGAAGAATCGAAACATCATATCGCTCCTCTCATTGTCCCCAGTCATTGTCGATTGCGTAGTCAAGCCACAGATTCATCAAATCATCGGTCACGCCTGGCGGCCGCAGATCCGGCAGCGCCTGATCCGTCTGCCTGCGGCAGAACAGCGGGTTGTTGCCGAAGTAATCCAGCACCGATTCCATCTGTCGGTAGGCCATCCGTTCCAGATCATTGCGCGGCGCCATCGGTTCTGCCCCGGCGCCTAAAAAACGGACGCCATCCAATTGGAACCGCCGTGCGACAAATTGCCATATTTGTTGGTAGGTCGGTGGATTGGGGTGGGTAAGATGAAAAATCCGTCGATGGTTGCGCGGGTTTTCGATCAGCCTGACCACAGCTTGCGCCACATAGTCAACCGGCACGATGTTCATTGTGGCTGTTGCGTCAACCGGCAATCCCAGTTGCAAATCAAAAGGCTGCTCCGTCGCTCCGCCGCCAATCAGGCGGCTGAGTAACTGAACAGCCTGCATGAAAATATACCAACCAAAAAAAGAAGTGCAACGACCTGTCAGCGAATCACCGACGATAATCGACGGGCGCAGCAATGTCGCCTGACCGCCCCAACACTGTTCGGCTTCCCATTTGCTCTCTTCGTAACTGTTGACGAACTGACCGCGCGGGTGTGGCGTCTCGCCGACCCATCCCTGCTCTACCCGGCCACAAACATACGCCGTACTGACGAGATGGGCCTGCATCGGTTGCAATTCCAGCAATCGCAACAATACCGACGCACTCCCCACATTGGTCCGCAGCGGTTCGCCATCAGCAGCCAGATGCAATTGCATGGAAGCCGCACAATGCAACAACTGGTCGACCTGGGCCAAACCAGGGTACTGTTTGACCCAGTTTGGCCATAACTCCGTTACCGACAACAAATCGCCCTGAAGCCAGTGCAAATTGTCCGCCTGGCGCGGTAAACCAAAGCCGGACAGGAACCGGACGCTGTCCCAGCATTTGGCGGGATTGCGGTACAAACACCACACTTCGTGGTCTCTGTCCAATAACTCACGCAATAGATATTCGCCTAAGAAACCCGTGGCGCCAGTCAAAAACAGCCGCATATTATGGAGTTGCTTCCGTACGGATCTCGATACTGACCTCGGCATCGCCTTCGATGATATAGTCTGTTGTCAGGCAGCCTTTATCTTTTTTATCCGGTTTCGCCGGCTTCAGCAAAGAGCCGGACGGCTTGGTTTTTGATGATTTTTCCGGTTTAGCCGGCGAAGTATCCCTGGTCGATTTTTCTTTATCCGCCAAGCTAAGCTTGGGCTTTTTATCCAGACCGCTGCCTTCTTCATCAAATTCGCCGGATCCGACCGGTTCAACCACGATATCATTATTGCGATCCCTTGCCGCAAACTCTTTCATCATTTCTTCAAATGATTTGGGCGGTTTGCGGGTTGGTTTCGGATTTTCGCTTTCCGTTCCCAGTTTCTTCAGCAGGGAAGCCAGGGAAAAGAATCCACCGCCGCGCACGGTCAGGTTCAACAGTCCCGCCTTTTGCTCTTTGGGAACGCTATAGCTGACGGTACGGGTAATCGGCTCGCCCCGGTAGGGCTTGAGCTTCACTTCGATGTCAACACTTTCTCCCGGTTTGGTTGAAAGTTGCAGCGGCTTGGCCGACAGTACACGGGCGGTCCGCCGGTCCGGACTGACATTGATTTCCGTCTGGATATCCATGACGGTGACCTGATTATGCGGATTGGAAGCCAAAAAAGCCAGGAACTCATAAAACTCTGCCAAAGAAGCTTCTGACACATTTTCCGGGCTATAAAACATGTTTTCGCGTTTATAGGTTTCCCCCGGCATTCCCCGGGCGGAAATCTCGAAACTGATCCGGGCCGTGCCGGACCCTGTCCGGTCAATCGCCTTGTCAATCGCATTCAACAACGAAGCCGTTGCCAGGATCGGCATGATTTCCTCGTCCTGAACGATCTGCACCGCCATGTCGCGATCCCGGCTCAGATCCGCCGAACTGATTTTCATCCGCATCGGCACGATACCGGGAAACTGGTTCATTTCACCGCCCACGCCGGCGCCCCGGTCCTGGTTGATCGTGCCGATGACTTCACCGGTGGCCCCCAGCTTGAAGGAGCTTTCAATCCCGCGGATCGTGGTAAAAATATAAGCGTTAGTCATCAAAAAACCAGTCTGGCCGCGTTTAAGAAACGGGTGGCCAAACGCCAGCAGTTTGTTGCCATCGACATAAGTTACGGTTCCCAATGCCCCCAGGCTCACATCGCCGCGGACGAGTTGAACACCGACAGCACTGCCTGGTTCCAGTTCACCATAGGCAATCCCGGCCGGCGGATCCCCCACGGCAACCGGTGTCAGTTTTAGCGGTTTCAGTTCCCTGGTCAGGAACCGCAGCGCCTGTTCGCCAAACCCGGCGGCCATAAGCGGAGTGGCCAGCAACGACTTGTCCTCATTTGGCGCAATGAGCTCGAGCGGTTTCTGCGGCGCCGGTTCCAATAGTTTCAACATATCCTCGATCGGGGTCACCATCGCCGTCCGTTGATCGGTCAGGCTCCAGCCGTAACCGATAGCGCCGATCAGGCGACCGTTGATAAACACCGGACTGCCGCTCATTCCCTGGGCGACACCGCCTGCCCGGTCGATTACATCACCATAGGTCCGAACTAGGATCAAGTCGCCAACGGCGCCTTTATTCTTCATAATGCCCAAAATTTCAACGCCGAATTCTTCAATCCGGGTGCCGGCAATAACAGTCCGCGCCACCCCGTGAGCCCCTACCGGAATTTCGGCCAGCGGCATCAACGGGGGAGCTGCCTGAATAACCCCCATGATCGAAAATGAAAATAGCCACAATATAAGAACGACATTCCGTCGCAATTGAGCCATCATTTAACGGTTGGCTCAATTCTGACAATCACCTGGCCGGCTCGTACAATATCGCCGGGTTTGACCAAAACTTCACGCACCACACCGTCCCGGGTCGCTCTGGCGGTCGGTGCTGCGCCGGTAATGCTTTCCACATTGGCCAAAACCATGCCTTCCTTGACGGGAGTTCCGACTGTAATCAGATTTTGTGCCACAACGCGCCCTGACAGTACGCTATTTTGATCGACCAAGTTAGTCGCCGAACCAACCCAGATGGTTGCTGCCAACAGAATCGCGACTAATGCGGTTATCGTCTTCTTATGAATTAACACTTGAATTCACTCCTTATTATTGCCGTTTTACTTTGACTACGGCGATTCCGGCGCCCAAACGACGCTCCCGTCCATCCGAAGGGGTATTGACGATCTGGTCGCCGACAATCATCTGGCTGGAGCCTCCGCCATCGAGATTCATGGCTTCGACAGCGCCCTGTTCCAGCATGAATTGGGCCAACTCAAGCAGTGTAAAGCCAACGCTGCTCCGACGCCGACCGTCCACGACCACCAGCAGCGCTTTCCCTTCGCGGGTCAGCCCCAATGCTGTACGGGGCGCCCGTCCGCCGGCAACGTCACTGCCAAATTCCTCGCCAAGTGTCGTCATATAGATTTCACCATTCTTGACCAGACAGGGGCCAGCGCCTACGGCCTGCGTCACTTTGTCCCAGACCGGACCAAGGGTTTGAACGATTTTCACGGAGTCACCGACCTTCAGGTCGGACATCAACCAAGCCTGCCGACCGCTGGCTGAAAGCACCGTGACGCCTTCAGGAATCACCGAGTTCGCATCACGGATATCGATGATCTTGCCATCACGAACGAGGTACTCGCGACCGCCGCCCGTAGTCAGTGTCCAGTAAGCATAATAGGTATTGTAAAGAATCAGTTCTGATTCACCGCGTCCACGGTTAATTCCATCGATCGGAATCTTGGTTTTATCAGGCAGCTCAATGTGGCCGGAATAAACCGGCGCATCAAAAATCAATTTTCCGTCCGGCAAAATACCGAAACTGGTCCGTGGCGTATCGGAAACGCTGACCAGGTTCCGGTCAATTTTCATCAAGCCGAGGATTTCACCATTACGCATATAATAGGGACCATTGACCATGGCCACTGCATTGGTGCGCGCCGCCATCTCTGACAGCGATTCGATTCCCGCCACCGAATCGTTGGACAAAACCGGCCGCAATGTGTAGCCAGCCTTGAAATCGACTTCCAGCAGGTGCGCCTTTACCGGACCGGCGGAACGACCAGTGGTGAATTCCCGGTATATCAAGCCTGGGCCAATGACATACTCAGTCTGACTCTGATAATTTTTCAACAAGTCAATCACGAGTCGATGGGGAGAGCTCAATGTGCTGACTTTCGGCAGGACAGTCTGCTTCAGCGAAATCACGGCTTTGAACCGACCGCCGCCGAGATCAACAAAACGAAGTTTATCAACGAATGGATCATTGAAGGACATTTGTGCGACAGTACTTCGGTTCTGCATATCCGGCAGTTCAATTTCCAATTGCAGGGGCACATCGGTCAGGCTGACCGTGTAGGTTGGAATCGCTGTCATTTCCAGCACAACGCGAAACAAATCCTGGTCCGCATGATAACGGACCTTATCCAGGAATGCGGTCGCCGCAACAGATTGCAACGCTGCAGGAGCTGCTGCTGCAGGATTCGAAAATGTCATCGCCAAAAAAGAAAACGTTAATAGAATTACTGCCAAGGCAGTTTTTACTTTTTGCCAAGCCCTCATATTTTCACCGCTTAACTGTTGCTCTGTTTTTATTATATAACAAATATGCGCGATTAGAAAACGGCTGGCGGCACGAAACAAGTTCAGCCGGCGGACTGCCGGCTGAACTTGTTTCGTTTTATTTCGCGACTTGCTTGACAGCGGCCTGTGTTGTGGCTGCCGGGTGAACAACGCCGGGGTTTTTGAGGTTCCTGTACATCATTGCGGCAATACCGGTTCCACCTGCCGCTGCCAGATTGCGGGTCATTTCCATATCCATCATCGACTGCATCGTTTCCGTCCGTTGCGTATTGCCGCCAAGTTCACTTTTGGGCACTGTATCCCGCATTGTTTTCAGTAACATATTGAGGAAAACGCTTTCCATCTCCTGGCAGGCTTTTTTTAGTTTGGCATCGTCTTCCGCTTTATTGCCGTTTGATTTCAGCGATCCTGTCAGGCGGGGATCCCATGCCGGCAGGTTAACCGGTGTAGAAACCGTGTTCAGCGCCATCAGATCACCTCCATTTCAGCATGCAACGCTCCAGCGGCTTTCATCGCCTGCAAAATCGTAATGATATCCCGCGGTGTGGCGCCTACTGAATTGAGCGCAGCTACAACATCACCGACACTTGCAGTGGAAGGAAGCACCAATAGGTTGCCGGTCGCTTCCTGGGCATTCACGCTCTGGCGCGGCGTCGTAACCGTACGGCCTCCTGAAAACGGGCCGGGTTGCGACACATCCCGTGTTTTGGTAATTTTCACGGTCAAACCGCCCTGGGCCACAGCCACTTCATCAATCGCAACATTCGAACCCATCACGATCGTACCGGTGCGTTCGTTGATGACAACTCGGGCCACCTCATCCGGTTTGATCCGCAATTCTTCAATCGCAGCGACAAAACCGACAATATCGCGGGCATACATCGCCGGCACGCCGATGGATACCGTGCCTGGATCACGCGCCATTGCAATTGTGCCAAAACGTGCCGTAACGGCTTCGGCAATCCGATTCGCCGTCGTAAAGTCCGGGCGATTCAGGGCCAGATTGAATTGACCATTGGCGCCGATCTGGAAGGGAACTTCTTTTTCCACAATCGCTCCGTTCGTAATCAGGCCAACCGTGGGAAAGTTTTTCTGGACATTGGCGCCAGACCCGCCAGCATTGAAACCGCCTGTGGTAACAGCTCCCTGGGCTACAGCATATACCGCGCCATTGGCAGCCCGCAGCGGCGTCTGGATCAGAGTGCCGCCAGCCAGACTTTTGGCATCGCCCATCGAAGAAACCGTAACGTCAATCGTGTCACCGGGTTTGACGAAAGCCGGCAATTTGGCCGAAATCATGACGGCAGCCACGTTTTTGGACTGCAACGTCGTCTGATCGACAACCACGCCAAACGAACGCAGTGTATTGACAATCGACTGAATCGTATTAACACTTTTGTTGGAATCACCGCTACCAGCCAAACCAAAAACCAGTCCATAGCCTACGAGCTGATTGGCCCGCACGCCTTCGACCTTTGCCACGTCTTTGATTCTGGCGTTGACCGGCGCCTGAATCGCGGCCTCTACCGATCCCGCCCAACCGCTCAACACGATCAGCATCCCTATCACTATTCGCGCTGCCTTGCACATCATGCCACCCCATCATCCATAATTGGGGACAGTCCCCAATTTATCATTTTAGAAAAACCAGTTCCAGATCTGGGTCAGGATCCCCTGTCGCTGTTTGTTGACCAGTGGACCGCTGCCGGTAACCAATAGTTTCGCATCCGCTATGTTACTGGACAAAACGCTGTTGTCGGCCCGGATATCGGACGGACGGACCTGTCCGGATATGTTGATGCGCTGCTCTTCACCATTCTGGCGAATGTTCTGCACGCCGGAAATCACCAGATTGCCGTTGGGTTTCACTTCAATCACTTTTACAGTCAGACGCGCCGTCACTTTATTGGAGTTGTTGATTGTACCCTGTGCCTTGAAACTGTCATCCTGCGACAATGTGGAATCCGGGATGAAGCCCAGCAAGCCGGTGCCTTTTTCCACATTGTTTGCCGCCGATTTCGAATTGGTCGAAGAACCGGTTCGCGTGGCTGTCGAGCTTTCGTTGACGACAACCGTCAGGATATCGCCCACCGCCCGGGCCCGTTGATCGCCAAACAGCACAGAGGTCTGCGCCGCATCATTCCAAAGCGACGCTGCAGACACATTTCCTGTCGTTAATACTCCCAGCAATAACGCCATACACATGGCGCTGATCAAAATTCCGCCCCCGTGTTTGCTGTTAGTCCACATTGTCTCAACCCCCCTGATGGTTCAATACCAGCACCGATTTATCGGCCTGAACCCGTCCGGTCAAAAATCGTTTGGTTGTCAAATTTTGCACCCGGATCAGGTCACCGGCCGCTCCCTGCGACATCGCCACACCGCCTGCCGAAACCTCGATCTCACCAATCCGGGCTGCTATCCTTACCATTTCACCCTGCTTGACCAAAATCGGCCGGGTCAAGACACGTTCAAACACCACACTGCCCGGTATAACCGCCTGCCTGGTCTGCATGCCGACCACTTTTGCCAGGTCTGTAATGTATCCGGACTGCAGTTTTCCTGCGTCCATCGGCTCCAGTCTCACCGAACGGGCCTGGATTATTTCGCCGGCATTCAGGTTTTCCACGGCGACAACTACATCCAGAATCCTTTTTACTTCGAACTGGACCGGCACTTTGACAAAGTTACTGCCATCGGTTCGCACTGCAACCAAAACGATTGTTGGCGCATTGTAGCGAATCGGCCCGCTAAGTTCAGCCGCCAGTTCCAGTTTCCCCAGCGGGGCCTGTAAATCATCCGGCGTTTCGACCATTGTCACGTTGGCGCCCATAGCAGCCTGTACGATGAACGACCGGGCCAGATCAGCGATTTTTTTGCCGCTCACCGCCTGCGACGAGGTCGTGATTTTGAAATTAGCCGGCACACTCCAGGTAATCGCCGAAAAATCCGCATGTGTTGCCGCCAATCTGGGTTCCAGTGACTGTGGGGTAAAAAAGGCGGTGGTACCTGGCGCCGGGGCATCGCCCAAGGCCAGTTCCTTAAGATATTTGACCCGCTCTGCTGCGCCGCCGCTAACATCGGCGATATCTCCCAGCGTCAGCCCCGGCCCCCGGACTAAGGATGCCGGTTTGACGGCAACCGTTACATTGGTTGGGTTGGCAAAAGCGAACGGACAAAAGGCCAGTACCAGGCAAATCCCCAGAAGAGCCAGCAACGTCCGTTTCATTCTACTCACCTACCGTTTCATCTGATTGGCAGTCGACAACATTTCATCCGAGGTGGTAACGGCTTTGGCGTTGATTTCATAAGCTCTTTGCGCGATGATCATGTTGACCATCTCTTCAACGACTTGCACGTTGGCCATTTCAATGTAGTTTTGCACAATAGTGCCGGCTCCGTCAGTACCTGGGTTGGATACGACTGCCGGACCAGAAGCGTTGTTTTCTTTAAACAGGTTGCGGCCGATACTGTCAAGACCGGCCGGATTAACAAACCGGGCCAGCTGAATCTGCCCTAATTCTTGCGGCGTTGCCTGACCGGGAATTGTTGCGCTGACCAGCCCTTCACCAGAGATGGTCACTGCCGTCGCCGTCTGGGGGATCGTAATCTGCGGCTCGAGAAAATAGCCTTCGGACGTGACAATGCGACCCTGTGCATCTTTTTTCAGGGTGCCATCCCGCGTATAGCCCAGTGTGCCGTCCGGCATCGTGATTTGCAGAAATCCGTCGCCTTCGATTGCAATGTCTAGTGGGTTGCCTGTAGCCTGAAAGTTTCCGGTGGTAAAAATACGCTGCGTAGCCACCTGCCTGACGCCGTGGCCCATCTGGACCCCGGTCGGCAGCATATTGTCCGGTCCGGTTGTCGCGCCGGCCTGGCGGATCGTCTGATAAATCAGATCCTGAAAGTCGGTGCGCACTTTTTTGAAACCGGTTGTGTTGACGTTGGCCAGGTTGTTCGATATCACGTCGATGTTGGCTTGCTGCGCCACCATCCCTGAGCCTGCCGTCCATAAGGAACGCATCATAATACAAGTACCTCCTCAGATGCCAAAATCAGCCGTCTCTGTCATTCGACGGCATGCGGGGCCTCCGCGAAGGTCCAGCCCCTATACGGTTACGATTTGAGTCCTAGTCAGCCACTAAACCCTGGCCACTTCGTTCACAGCCTTATCCAGCAACGAATCATGCGTCTGCACTACTTTTGAGTTCGTTTCATAGGCGCGAAAGCCGGCGATCATGTTGACCATTTCTGAGATTACATTTACATTGGACAATTCGAGAAATCCCTGACGGAGTGTTGGGTTCGCGACTTCCGGGGTAACGCCTTCCGGCGGCCGGAATAAACTGGCGCCCTCTTTGCGCAATCGGTGTTCTTCGGCAAAGGTATTGATTTGAAACGTGTTGTTTTCGACCTGATCGAGAAAAAGACGCCCATCTTCGGCAATTGTCACTTTGCCGGCCTGGCCGGCAGGATCGAGCACGATCGGACCGTTAAGTCCGAGCACCTGAAACCCATCTTGTGTAACCAGTTCGCCGCCCGCACTGCGAGTGAAAGAGCCGTTCCGTGTATAGCGAACTCCGGCAGGAGTCTGCACGGCAAAAAATCCTTTTCCTTCGATCGCCACATCGAGTGTATTATTGGTAACCCGCATAATCCCGCCGCTATGGTGTGTGGCAATCGTATCAAGCCAGGCGCCGGCGCCCATGTTACCAATCTCCGGCTCTGTGGCGCCATCATGGACCCGCCGGATTTGACGGCTGGCATAATCCTTAATGATCGCGAAGTCTTTTTTGAAACCAGCCGTATTGGCATTGGCCAAATTGTTGGACGTAACATCCGCCCGCAACGATTCGACCAACATCCCCGATGCTGCGATATAAATTCCCCGAATCAAAAAATCACCCCGCTCACAGTTCCTTCTACCAACAGGTATCGGAAAAATGAGCGGGGTTCTTAAATGGTTTCAGTTATCGGGCAAACAGCGGTTCTATTTATGACCGGTTTTGCGGGCAGTCGTCAGATGACTGCTGAGCAGTTCCAGTGAATCCAGTGCGATACCGGTTCCCCTGGCTACGCAGGATGTGGCGTCTTCGGCCAGATATGCAGGAATGCTGGTCTGTTTGGTAATCAAGATGTCGAGACCGTGCAACATCGCACCGCCGCCGGTCATCACGATTCCCCGGTCAATAATGTCAGAGGCCAGTTCCGGCGGTGTCCGTTCCAATACGCTTTTGACACAGTCAATGATCAGGCCGATCGGTTCTGCCATCGCCTGGCGGGTTTCGGCGGATGTCATGACTACCGTTTTCGGCATGCCGCTGACCAAATCCCGACCACGCACCTCCATGGTTTCTTTGCGTAAGTCGGTGTAAGCGGTGCCAATTCTGATTTTTATTTCTTCGGCCGTTCGTTCACCAATCATTAATTTTTGTTCCTTGCGCATGAACCGGATGATCGAATCGTCAAACATATCGCCGGCGATCCGGATTGAAGAGCTGACGACAATGCCGCCCAGGCTAAGCACTGCCACATCCGTCGTACCGCCGCCGATATCGACGACCATGGCACCGCAGGGTTCTGCAATGTCAAGTCCGGCGCCTAATGCCGCCGCCAGTGGTTCTTCGATCAAGAAGGTTTCTTTGGCCCCGGCCTGAATCGCAGCTTCCAATACAGCCCTTTTTTCTACGGTCGTCACGCCCGAAGGAACGCAAACCATAATCCGTGGCTTAAAAAACAGCGCTTTGCCGGCAACTTTTTCAATAAAGTAGCGCAACATCTGTTCCGTTGTCTCATAATCGGCAATTACGCCTTCACGCAAGGGCCGAACCGCAATAATATTTCCAGGAGTCCGCCCAATCATCCGGCGGGCTTCTTCGCCGATTGCCAGAATACGACCTGAATCCACATCTTTGGCGACAACCGATGGTTCATTCAGAACAATCCCCTGCCCCTTGATGTAAACCAAAATGGTCGCCGTTCCTAAATCGATCCCAATATCATGCGCTAATCCAAATTTCACGCCAATCCCTCCGTCAGAATCCTATTCTGCTTCGCTTCTGGATATTTCGGCGCCGAGACCTCTAAGTTTGTCGACAATCCGGTCATATCCACGATCAATATGATAAACTGAACCAATTTCAGTTTGACCTTCCGCTGTTAAACCAGCCAAAACCAGCGCCGCGCCAGCCCGCAGATCGGTGGCGGTAACCGGACAGCCGGCCAAATGTTTTACTCCATCCACGATCGCGATGCGGCCATCGACGCGGATATTCGCCCCCATCCGCTTCAATTCATCGACATGCATGAACCTGTTTTCAAATACCGTTTCCGATATCACGCTGCTACCTTCCGCTACCGTCATCAACGCCATGAACTGTGCCTGCATATCCGTGGGAAAGCCCGGATACGGCAACGTCTTTACATCCACCGCACGTAATGGTCCATTGGCAGTAACCCGGATTTGATCAACATCTTCTTCGATCGTGACTCCGGCTTCCTTCAGTTTGGCCACCAACGGCTTTAGATGCTCAAACAGTACATTTTTCAATAAAATATCGCCACCGGTAATGGCAGCAGCAACCATATAGGTTCCCGCTTCAATCCGGTCAGGAATCACTGCATAGGTTGTGCCGGAAAGTTTCTCGACCCCGTCGATTCTGATGACATTGGTCCCGGCGCCACGGACTTTGGCGCCCATTGCATTCAGGTAGTTCGCCAGATCGACAATTTCCGGCTCCTGCGCGGCATTTTCTATAATCGTCTGTCCTTTGGCCAGACTAGCGGCCATCATGATGTTTTCAGTCGCGCCGACACTGGGAAAGTCCAGATAAACCCGTGCTCCCCGCAATCCCTTCGGCGCTCTGGCTTCAATAAATCCATGCCCCTGGATGATTTCGGCGCCTAATGCTTCAAATCCTTTAAGGTGCAGGTCGATTGGCCGGGTGCCAATGGCGCAGCCCCCAGGCTGTGATATCCGTGCTTCCTGGAAACGGGACAACAACGGCCCCATAACCAAAAAAGAGGCCCGCATTTTCCGGACCAGTTCATACGACGCCTCACAGCTTTTTACCCCTGTGCTGTCGACAAATAAGCTGCCTGGCTCCCGACGCGTATTCAGACCAAGATATTGCAATACCTCAGTAATGGTTTTTACGTCGTCCAGATCAGGGATTTCTTCAATGACAGAAGGGGTAGACGCCAGCAATGAGGCAGCAATGACCGGCAGCACAGCATTTTTCGCGCCACTGACCTTAACTGTCCCCGAGAGTCTGCGCCCCCCCTGAATGAATAACTTTTCCAACTGAACAAATACTCCTTACGTTGCCCGTCCCCGCCGGGTATGTTCTGCAATCTTGAGACGCATCAATGCCCGTTGCAGGGCAAGTTCCGCCCGGCGGACATCGATATCCGCCTTATGAGCCAATCGTTCTTCGGCCCGCGCTTTTGCCGCAGCAGCACGACGGGCATCAATCTCTTCCTCGTTCTCCGCACAGGGAGTCAACACGGAAATCCGGTTATCCCGGACTTCCATGAACCCACCGCATACTGAGACTTCATGGGTCTCTTCGCCAATCTTGTAGCGAAGCGAGTCAATATCAAGCGCCACCACCAAGGGTGCGTGATTATATAGAATTCCAACTTCGCCGTCCACCGCCCGGGCGACAACCATGTCCACATCGACACAGCATACACTGCGCTCCGGCGTCAGGATGTCCAGTTTCATCGTTTTGGACATCGGTTTATTCCCCTTTCAGCGCGCGAGCCTTTTCCACCGCTTCATCGATGGTTCCAACCATTAAGAACGCCATTTCCGGCAAATCGTCATGTTTTCCGGCCAGAATCTCCTTGAAGCCGCGAATGGTTTCGCTGATCGGCACATACTTGCCGGACATGCCGGTGAATTGTTCGGCCACGAAGAACGGCTGACTGAAGAAACGCTGAATCCGACGGGCGCGTCCAACGGTCAGTTTGTCATCGTCGGAAAGTTCTTCCATGCCAAGAATGGCAATGATATCCTGCAGTTCTTTGTAGCGCTGCAACACTTCCTGAACGCCGCGCGCGACTTCATAATGCTCGGCGCCGATAATATTGGGGTCCATGATCCGCGAAGTCGAATCCAGTGGATCGACGGCGGGATAAATGCCCATCTCGGAAATGGACCGGGACAAAACGGTCGTCGCATCAAGGTGCGCGAATGTTGCTGCCGGCGCCGGGTCAGTCAAATCGTCCGCCGGCACATAAACGGCCTGAACGGAAGTAATGGAGCCTTTGTTGGTTGAAGTGATCCGTTCCTGCAACGCACCGACATCAGTCCCCAACGTAGGTTGGTAACCAACGGCGGACGGCATGCGGCCAAGCAGCGCCGAAACTTCGGAACCGGCCTGAATGAAACGGAAAATATTGTCGATGAACAACAAGACGTCCTGGCCCTGGACATCGCGGAAATACTCCGCCATGGTCAGTGCCGACAAGGCAACCCGCATACGGGCTCCCGGCGGTTCGTTCATCTGACCGTAAACCAACGCCGTTTTTTCAATAACGCCGGATTCTTTCATCTCCATCCAGAGGTCATTGCCTTCGCGCGTCCGCTCACCGACGCCGCCGAAAACGGATACGCCGCCATGCTCGGTAGCAATATTCCGGATCAGTTCCATGATAATAACGGTTTTACCAACACCCGCGCCGCCAAACAGACCGACTTTGCCGCCCTTGGAATAAGGGGCGATCAGGTCGACGACCTTGATGCCGGTTTCCAGCATCTCAGTGCTGGTTGACTGGTCTTCCAGCTTGGGCGCCGGACGATGAATCGGCCAGACATCAGCGGCAACGATTTCCGCCGGGTCGTTATCCACGGTCTCGCCCAACACATTGAATACACGGCCCAATGTCCCATTGCCAACCGGCACCCGGATTGAAGTTCCGGTATCAGTGGCAACCATGCCGCGGGTCAGTCCATCGGTTGATGACATTGCCACGCATCGGGCGACATTGTTACCGAGGTGTTGCATAACCTCGGCTGTCAGGTTCAGCTTGATACCTGCGGTTTCCCCTTCAATATGAACTGCATTATAAATGGAAGGAAGTTCCTCCCTGGCGAACTCGACGTCAATAACCGGGCCGATGACTTGTACTACTCTTCCGCTGTTCACAACATAACCCTCCTCTGTATCACTGAAGCGCCTCGACTCCGCCGACGATTTCGGAAATTTCCCGGGTTATGGCGGACTGGCGGACCTTGTTGTAGTTCAGTGTCAATTCGGAAATAATTTCCTGTGCATTGGTCGTCGCAGAACCCATCGCCGTCATTCGCGCCCCCAGTTCGCTGGCCGCCGACTGGAGCAGTGCTTCAAAAACCACGGCTTCCATGTATCGCGGCAACAAAAGGTTGAGCACATCTGTCGGTGATGGCTCCACAATATAAAGATCATCAGGAGTTTCATCCGATGAAGAATCCAGCTCAGAATCCCCATCGACCATTTCGCTTTCCTCAACCTCTTCCGACTCACTGGCTACTTCGTCGTCCTGAAAGTACGCCTTCATTTTATCCAAAGCGCCAGCTGGCGGCTTGGCCTGAAAAGCGACCCCTTCAATGGCGAGCGGCAATAGACGTTTTACCGTCGGTTTTTGGTTCATTGGCGAATAAAAATGCGTGTATGCGACATAAACTTCGTCGAACTCACCTTTGGCATAGGCCTGGATGATTTCTCGCGAAATCAGTCCGGCATCATCGAAACGAGGCCGTTCTGAACTTCCCACATATGAATTGACCAGGGAATAGCCACGCCGGCGAAAGTAATCCCGGCCTTTGCGGCCAGTAACAATCATCCCGGCGGATCCGGTCGTATTCATATGAGCAAGAGCTTCCCGCAGCAAGTTCGAAGTATAAGCCCCCGCCAGTCCTTTGTCTGCGCTGACAATCAAGTACAGCGCTTTCTTGGCTGAGCGTTTTCGTAACAATGGATGACTGCGATTGGCCGAATGAGCGGCAACCGATTCCAGCATTGCTTCGAGCTTATTTACATAAGGCAGACAGGCAACCGCTTTTTCCTGGGCCCGGCGCAAGCGGGCCGCAGCAACCATTTCCATCGCCTTGGTAATCTGTTGGATATTCTTTACACTCTTGATGCGGCGCCTGATATCTCTTGCGTTTGGCATCGGTCAGATCACCTCGCTGCCGCAGATAACGCAACCGTCGCTGCACCCAGGAAACTATCCTTGAATTCCTGAATAACTTTACGTAGTGTGGCATCGGTTTCCTGGTCGATCGCTTTCTTTTCACGGATCGCTTTGCCGACCTCCGGATAATGAGCCCGCATAAACTCGAGGAATTCTTTCTCAAACCGGGTGACGTCATGGACCGGCACGTCATCAATCTGCGCGTTGACCGCAGCAAAGATGATCATGATTTGGTCTTCAACTGCCATGGGCGAGTATTGGCCCTGTTTCAGGATCTCCGTAGTCCGTTGTCCACGATCGATCGAGGCGCGGGTCGCTTTGTCCAGGTCGGATCCGAACTGGGCAAAAGCAGCCAATTCCCGGTATTGCGCCATATCCAGACGCAAACGACCGGCAACCTGTTTCATTGCCTTGATTTGTGCAGAACCACCGACACGGGAAACAGAAATACCGGCGTTGATACCCGGTCGGATACCGGCGTGGAACAGTTCGGTTTCCAAATAAATCTGACCATCGGTGATCGAAATGACGTTGGTCGGAATGTAAGCGGATACGTCGCCAGCCAGGGTTTCGATAATCGGCAGCGCCGTCATCGAGCCGCCACCCATTTGATCGGACAGTTTTGCCGCCCGTTCGAGCAAACGCGAGTGTAGATAGAACACGTCGCCCGGATAAGCTTCACGGCCCGGTGGGCGGCGAAGCAACAGCGACATGGCCCGGTAGGCCTGTGCATGTTTGGAAAGGTCATCGTAAATGCAGAGTGTATGGCCGCCTTTGTACATGAAATACTCGGCCAGCGCAGCACCCGCATAAGGCGCCAGATATTGCAACGGTGCACTGTCGGACGCGGAAGCGGCAACCACAATGGTATATGCCATCGCGTCATGATCTTCAAGAATTTTAACGATACGGGCCACGTTGGACGACTTCTGTCCAATCGCCACATATACGCAGATAACACCCTGGCCTTTTTGGTTGATGATCGTATCTACCGCAATAGCGGTTTTGCCGGTACCCCGGTCACCGATAATCAATTCGCGTTGACCGCGACCGATCGGAATCATCGAGTCAATCGCCTTGATTCCTGTCTGCAGAGGTTCTTTAACCGACTGACGGTCAGCGATTCCCGGCGCTTTAAATTCAACCGGACGATACTCCTGGGTCTCGATCGGCCCTTTGCCATCAATCGGTTGTCCAATGGCATTGACTACCCGACCTACCATCGATTCCCCGACGGGAATCTGCACGATACGTCCGGTACTCTTCACAGTATCGCCTTCACGGATGAGTGTTTCGCCACCGAGCAGCACGGCGCCGATGTTGTCCTGTTCCAGGTTCAACACCATGCCGTAAACGCCTTGCGGAAACTCCAGCAATTCGCCGGCCATAGCCCCTTTGAGCCCGTAGATTCGCGCCACGCCGTCGCCAACCGAAATAACGGTTCCGACGTTATCAACGATCAAATCCACTTGGTAATTTTCGATCTGCTGTTTAATAAAAGAAGTTATTTCTTCCGGTCTGATTTTCATGGTCAGCTCGTCACCTCTATCCCAGTTGCTTCCTTTTTCAGCAAGACGGCTTTCAACTGATCCAGATGGCTGAGCACACTACCATCGACCCGTCTATCGCCAATCTGTAGCACCGCACCGCCAATAATCCGCCTGTCAACCAGGTTGACCAGCTCAATTTTGGATCCAGTCAAAGCCGCTAATTTTGCCATGAATGACTGTTTTTGCAAATCATCCAAAGGCAACGCGGTCGTTACTTCGACCTTGCACACATTGCGGACTTTGTCAGCCAAACTCTGATACTCCGAGAAAATTGCCGGCAGAAGACTTTCCCGCCGTTTGTCGATGAGCAGCAATAAAAACTTGCCGACAAAATCAGCAAGTACTGGCTTGAAAAGCTGCAGCACAACATTACGTTTGGCTTCAACCGGAGTCATCGGATGGTAAAAAATCTTGCCGAGACCGGCATCGTCGCGACATGCGCCGACAAGCGACGCTAATTGCGCTTCAACCGAGTCTACCTGATTTCCTTCAGTCGCCAATTCCAACAGTGCCCGTGCATATTCTTTAGCCGCCGGATTGTTTAGCATGGCAGACCGCCAATTTTCGTTTCATCAAGTTTTTCGATGAATTCCGTCACCAGCTTGGCATTAACATCCGTATTCATTTCTTTTTCAATAATCTTAGCCGCTGCTGCAACTGTCATTGCCACAACTTCGCCGCGAATTCCCGCCATAGCGGCATCGGTCTGCCGGGCGATTTCCAGTTGGGCATTTTTCAGCATTTTTGCATGCTCGGCCCGCGCTTCTTCCAATATCTCCTGTTTCATCGCTTCCGCGGTTTTCACCGATTTATCGATGATCGCCTGAGCCTGGGCGCGCGCTTCCTGCATCTGTTGTTGATATTCCTGGCGGAGCAGTTCTGCTGCCTGCCGCTCTTTCTCTGCTGCTTCCAGGTCGTTGGCAATTCGGGCTCGCCGCTCTGCCATTGCCTTTAGCAGAGGTTTGTATGCCAGCTTGGTCAACAGAAAGAGCAGGATAAAGAAATTGACAATCTGTGCGACCAGCGTCATGTTAAAGTTAAACAAGACAGGGCCCTCCCCTTTCGGATGTGCAATAGGGGCGACGGTCCAAGAAGTTTAGACCGCCGCCCTGACAAGCAACATTGCTTACTTCAAGAATGGGTTCGCCAAGACAAGGACGATGGCGATAACAGCCGCGATGATTGGAATCGATTCGATCAGGCCAACCATGATGACCATATTGACCAGCAGCGCATTTTTCGCTTCCGGTTGACGGGTCATGCCTTCGATTGTTTTCTTGGCAACCATTGCGTCAGCGAACGCAGCGGCGAATGCAGCCACCATCAGCGTGAGACATGCGCCAAGAATCGAAGCGGCGGCGATGATTGATTTTTCGGTCATAATTATGGAATCCCCCTTTCTTTGATAAACTGGTACCAAAGGACGAACCTACCGAAGCAAATTGCTATCAGTGGTCATCCCCTAAACCCTCTGCCAGATACGTGATGGACAAGATTGTAAAAATGGCTGCCTGAATCAGGCCGATGAAAACGCCCAGGAATAATATCCCGGAAGGCACGACAAATGGCACCAGCATCAGAAACACCATGACCAGAATCTCATGGGCGACGATATTGCCGAAGAGACGGAAAGACATCGTCAGCGGTCTGGACAGATTATCCATGATATGTAACAACACAAAGAATGGATTGGGCTGGAAAAAGTGGAGAATGTACTTCAGTCCCTTATCAGCCAATCCATAAATATGTACCAATGCAATGATCATCAAGGCCAAACCCAAGGTTGTGTTGATATCGGCAGTCGGCGACATCATGGCCGGAAATATACCCAGCATATTGGCAAACAGAACGAACAGAAAAACCGTGACAACAACCGGAACAACCCGTTGTCCCTTTTTGCCGATGGAAGAATCAATCTGTGACAAAATCGGCTCAATCAACATTTCAACCAAGTTTTGCGCGCCGGACGGGATCACCGATATGGACCGGGTACAGCCGACCACTACAGCCAAAACGGCTGCCATGGTGATCCAGGTCATCGTCAGTGTATCAGCATGAAACTGCATTCCGGCAAATTCCCACATTTTGTGGACGCCAATTTCGTGTGCCATTATTCATCCTGTTCCCTTCTGTATAGTCTACATATGTAAATATTATATATGAAAGCGACAATTTGTACAGACTTTCGAAAAATTTATTTTTTGGCAACGAGTTTGGAAAGTGCAATCATCCCCCAGATCACCACGGTACCATGCAACGCCAACAAGCCGATCAGTACCCCGGCAAAGTGAACACCCGGCAGAAAGTAGGCAACGACACAGACCACTGCAGTATAAAGCGTCCGTTCGACCCAGCCGCTTTGCAACTCGGCCACCGCTTCCTTTTCATCCGGTAAAGCCATGGTATGTTTGAGTTGCCGCCACATGATATAAAAAAAACCAATCCCGCCGAAGATTCCTATCAGAAGCCCGCGTGAAAACTCCGGATAGCCCAATATATATACGATTCCCGCCACCAGTGCGCCAATCACGCCGGAAAGCATCGCCGCCTGCTTGGCGGAGCGAGCAAGTATCCTCATACTCATCTCCTATTTCCATTTCATCACCCGTCCGCAGGCAGACCAGAAGCCTACAATGCAGCCAAGCAATATGCCGCCAAAAGTCCCCCATGGTTGCCAGCCAAAACGCTCATCCGCTTCCTTGCCCAGCCAGAAACCCAAACCGGCAAAAATCACCATATCCGTGCCAAGCGTTCCTACCTTGGCCAGAGTCTGTAGCCAATTCCGGTCCCGGTCATCTGGTCCTGGCACACAGCATCCTCCCTCGCAGTCACCCGTTAACAGTGAGCGAATGGTTCCGGCAACTCTGCCGTCAAGCCGAAGTGATGCAGTAGGCATGCGACGATCCGCGCCGCTGCCCGCCCATCGCCATAGGGGTTGGCAGCCTCCGCCATCCGCTTATATTCTGCTTCATCCGTCAGCAGTTGCTTTAGTTCCTGGTAAACCCGTTCGCGGGATGTCCCGATTAATTTTACTGTCCCGGCGTCAATCGCTTCCGGTCGTTCCGTGGTATCGCGCAATACGAGCACCGGTTTGCCAAGTGACGGAGCTTCTTCCTGGATCCCGCCGGAATCGGTCAAAATGATGTGCGCCTGATTCATCAGGTTGGCAAACGGCTGATAATCAAGCGGATCAATCAGCCGAACCCGTTCCACGCCGCCCAGTTCCGCCTGAACCACCTGCTGCACCTGCGGGTTGCGGTGCACCGGGAAGATCGCCCGGGTGTCAGGGAACTCTTCGATGATGGCCCGCAACGCCTGGTAAGTCTGACGCATCGGTTCGCCGAGATTTTCTCTTCTATGGGTGGTCACCAAAATCAATCGCCCGGCTGCGCTGCCAACATCAGCCAGTTCCGGTGGAAATCGGTAATCGGCGCGAACCGTGCCCAGCAAGGCATCGATCACTGTGTTGCCGGTAACAAAAATATTTTTGTCATCAACACCCTCCGCCAATAAATTTTGCCGCGAAGTCTGCGTCGGCGGAAAATGCAGATCGGTCAGGGCGCCTGTCAATTTACGGTTCATCTCTTCCGGATACGGTGAATACTTGTTGCCGGTCCGCAAACCGGCCTCGACGTGGGCAACCGGCACCTGGTGGTAATAGGCTGCCAGTGCGCCGACAAACGTCGTGGTGGTGTCGCCGTGTACCAGGATCATATCCGGTCTGGCATCGGCAATTGCATCTTTCAGTCCCAGCAGCGCCCGGCTGGTAATATCAAACAATGTTTGCGCCGGACTCATGATATTCAGATCGTAATCCGGCTGAATATGAAAAAGCTGCAGTACTTGATCAAGCATCTCACGATGTTGGGCGGTTACTGCAACGATCGACCGGATTTTCTCAGGATGTTTTTGAAGTTCCAGTACAACCGGCGCCATCTTAATCGCTTCCGGACGCGTACCAAAAACGGTCATAATCTTGATTGGTTTCATGTTTCTGCTCCTTAAGCGAAAAAGAAAAGGGCCTAACGGCCCTTAACGGATCCCGCACTTTTTAGCACGCCGGTTTTTCGCGCCGCGACAAACGCCGCAGCCAACAAGCCGAGTACAATGAACGCGGCATGACCAAACTTGACTTCAGTCATCACGATTGCACTGACCCCCAGCACGATCGTGACCAGATAGAGGATCAGCACCACTTGTTTCTGCGTAAGACCCATGTCAAGCAAACGATGGTGCAAATGCCCCCGGTCTGGTTTGAAAATTGGCTGCCCATTGTTAAACCGGCGGATGATTGCACATGCAGTATCGAGAATTGGCAGCCCCAATGCAACCATCGGCACGATCAACGCGATCGTCGCCGCACTTTTCACAGTGCCGACGAGCGAAACTGCCGCCAACATATAACCCAGGAACATACTGCCGGTATCACCCATGAAGATTTTCGCCGGGCTGAAGTTAAAGTAAAGAAAGCCCAGTGCACTGCCAGCCAGGGCCGCTGTCAGCACTGCAACCAGCCAAAAATTCAGTTCCACTGCCATCAGGAAGATGGTCACCGCAGCAATGACCGATACGCCCGCTGCCAACCCATCCAGTCCGTCAATCAGATTCAGTGTGTTAGTCAGACTGACCACCCAGATCAGTGTAATCGGAATCGCCCACATATCCAGGTAAATCATACTGCCAAACGGATTGGTCAGCCAATCGATCCGGATATCAAACAAAATCAGCACCGAAGCTGCCGCAATTTGTCCCGCCAGCTTGGTTCTGGCTGAAATCTGGTACACGTCATCGACAACCCCGAGCAGCAGAATCGCCGTTCCACCCATTAAAATTCCAAGCAGTTCCCAGTTCAAATGAACACAGGCCAGCACCGCCGTAATGAAGCCGGCATAAATAGCCAGTCCTCCCATGCGGGGAATAATGCCTTTATGAACTTTTCGGGCCTCCGGTTTATCTACAGCACCCAAACGCACAGCCAGACGCTGCACGGACGGGGTCACCATATACGCCACTCCCAGGGCGATAATAAACGCGGTAATATAAACATGCATTACTCAAGACACCTCATTTCAAAACACATATAAGTGTAGCGCATTGTTGACCTTGTTGTCAATCAATGGTCCCTTTGCGTCGAAATTTGGCATGATGTTGCTAACATTATATATAACTATTATACACCACGGGCGAAATCCCTTTTTTCGCAAAAAAGAAATTGGGGACAGTCCCCAATTTCCCAGGTTCTATTCATGTTTTGCATTTTTTCCGAAGCATTCGCAGGCTACCCCTGCTTCCGCCAACAAGTCCCGCGACAATTCATCCGGATACGGATATTCATATACGATACGACGAATGCCTGCGTTGATGATCATCTTGGTGCAGGCCGAACAGGGTTGATGGGTGCAGTAGATGGTTGATCCAGCTATCCCCACACCATGGAGCGCCGCCTGAACAATCGCATTTTGCTCTGCATGAAGTCCGCGGCAAAGTTCATGCCGTTCACCGGATGCAATCCCCAATTGTTCACGCAGGCAGCCGACTTCCAGACAATGTGCCAACCCTTGCGGAGCACCATTATAACCACTGGTCAACATGCGTTTTTCCTTGACAATGATGGCGCCCACCTGTCGGCGCAGGCAAGTGGAGCGGGTAGACACCACCCGGGTGATTTCCATGAAATATTCATCCCAAGTAGGGCGCGGTAGTGCTTTCATTTTATTTGGTGCCGAATATGCGATCGCCAGCGTCGCCAAGTCCGGGAACGATATATCCGTGGTCGTTGAGCCGCTCATCGACCGCCGCCGTATATATTTCCACATCCGGATGCGCGTCATTTACTACATTGACACCTTCCGGAGCTGCCACCAGGCACATCAGTTTGATCTGCCGGGCGCCGCCGCGTTTGAGCATATCGATGGCTGCAGCAGACGAACCGCCGGTTGCCAGCATCGGATCGATCACTATCACTTCCCGTTCGGCAACATCCGGCGGCAACTTGCAGTAGTATTCAACCGGCTTGAGTGTCTGGGGGTCACGATATACACCAATGTGGCCGACTTTCGCCGCCGGAATCAGTTGCAACACCCCGTTGACCATGCCAAGGCCGGCTCGCAAAATTGGCACCACACTGATTTTTTTGCCTGCCAATACTTTGGAACGGCATTTTGCCACCGGCGTTTCCACTTCAATCTCCTCCAGCGGCAAATCGCGGGTCAGTTCATAAGCCATCAGCATCGCTATTTCTTCAAGCAATTCGCGAAAATCTTTCGTCCCGGTTCGAATGTCACGGATCAGGGTCAATTTGTGTTGAATCAGTGGATGGTCAATTACTTTCACCTGCATACCCGTCAACTCCTTGTCGATTATTTTGCCTACCACGCATAGATCGGGTAACGACCGCACAACGCCTTCACTCTGGCGCGAATTGCCTCGTGAACCGCTTCATCGGCTGGGTGGTCAAGAACTTGGGTAATGATATCGGCGATTTCGACCATGTCGGCCTCATTCATTCCCCGGGTTGTTGTTGCGGCAGTGCCGATACGTATGCCGCTGGTGACCATCGGCCCGGCCGGGTCATTGGGAATCGAGTTCTTGTTGACGGTGATGCCGATGTCATCCAACAACCGTTCGGCCACTTTACCGGTCAGGTTGCGGTTACGCACATCCAGCAGCAATAAATGATTATCTGTGCCACCGGACACCAGGACGAAGCCGTTTTCAATTAACCGTTCCGCGAGTTTTGCCGCATTTTTGACAAGCTGGGTCTGGTATTTTTTGAACTCCGGGCTCATCGCTTCCTTCAATGCCACGGCTTTGGCTGCGATCACGTGCATCAGCGGGCCACCTTGAATGCCAGGGAAAATCGCCTTGTCAATCGCTTTTGCATGTTCGGACCGGCAGAGGATCATGCCGCCGCGCGGGCCGCGCAACGTCTTGTGGGTCGTGGTCGTAACAATATCCGCATGCGGAATCGGACTCGGGTGCAGTCCCGCTGCAACCAAACCAGCGATATGCGCCATATCAACCATGAATAAAATTCCCAGTTCTTTGGCAATCCTGCCGATCCGTTCAAAGTCAATGATCCGCGGATAAGCGCTGGCTCCTGCCACAATAATATTGGGGCGGTGTTCACGCGCCAACTGTTCCAATTTATCATAATCAATCCGGTGATGAATCTCATCAACGCCATAAGGAATGATTTTAAAGTATTTGCCGGAAATATTCACCGGGCTGCCATGGGTAAGGTGGCCGCCATGCGCCAGGTTCATGCCCAAAATAGTATCGCCGGGTTTTAAAAAGGCAAAATAAGCGCCGGTATTTGCCTGAGCGCCCGAATGCGGCTGCACATTGGCGTGTTCAGCGCCAAACAAAGCTTTGGCCCGCTCGATCGCCAGTGATTCAGCGATGTCAACGCATTCACAGCCGCCATAGTAACGAGCAGCCGGATAGCCTTCCGCATATTTGTTGGTCAGTACAGAGCCTTGCGCTTCCAGTACCGCCGGACTGACGAAGTTTTCCGAGGCGATGAGTTCGATCTTGTCGTGCTGACGGGCTGCCTCCAGCTCAATAGCCCGGGCAATTTCCGGGTCCTGCCGGGAAAGAATGCTCATATTGTCTCCTCCACCAATCTTTATTATTTATAAACCGCCCGGGCCCCACCGATAAGTTTGGGCCGGGTCCAGGCTGCAGTTACACCGGCGCAGCCAATCGTTTTCTGCTGCAACCGCAGCGGTACCGCTACCCTTTTCAAATGCATGCCGATCAACGTCGCCCCGATGTCAATTCCGCCATGCGCCGCAATGGTTTCAACCACGACGGGATCGACAAAATCC
>CAYLSL010000009.1:0-5561 GCA_964386615.1 uncultured Veillonellaceae bacterium | reverse complement strand
AGCGGTTGCACCGCTTTATAATATTCTCGCATTACTGACAGCGTTTCCGCCTTAATTCGTTCAATCTCTCCAACCACTTCAGGCATTCGCCTCCTGCCCATATGCGTTTATCTTGCCAACTCTCCGTCCATGGCGACCGCCGGCAAACTCCGCCGCCAGCCAGACATCGATGATCATCGCTGCCAAACCTGGACCGATCACTCTCTCTCCCAGCGTGAGGATATTTGCGTCATTATGTTCACGCGACATCTGGGCTGAAAAGACGTCATGACAATTCGCCGCCCGGATTCCGTCAACTTTATTGGCCGCAATCGCAACCCCGACACCGGTACCACAGAACAATAGGCCCCGTTCGTATTTTCCCTGGGCCACCGCTTCAGCAACTGCAAAGGCAACATCTGGGTAATCAGCTGATTCACAGCTATACACGCCAAAATCCTTAACTTCAACCCCGCGCTGCTGCAAGTGTTCCAACATCGCTTGTTTCAGGACAAATCCTCCGTGGTCACTGCCGATCGCCAACATCATCGTTTCATCCCTTCCGTCAAATATCAGGCTTGTTTTCGCCATTCTATCCTGTTTTTCCTGCAAGTTGATAAATTTTGTCCCAGGCCCGTTCAATCAACTTCGTCAGTTGATCGGCGCAAGTATGATACTCCTGCAGCGTTCCGCCGATTGGATCAGCCACATCGACCTGCCCGCCGGTGTATTCTGCCAGCGTGAAGATTTTATCCTCTGCTGCGGGGAAAAGTCGCAGCAGCGCTTCCTTGTGAGCACGGGTCATTGTCAGAACGATTCTGCTTGCGGCAATCTGATCAAAATCGATCTGCCGGGCACTGTGGCCCGCCAGGGAAAGGCCCCTTTGTCCCATCACCAAAACCGCTTCCGGCGAAGCCGGTTGTCCCGGCCATGCCGCGAGGCCGGCCGAAGCAACGCTATAAGCGGTTCCAGCGGAAGCCGAATTGATTTTATTTTGCAGCAACGCAGCAGCCATCGGGCTGCGACAAGTGTTGCCCGTACAAACGAATAAGGTTCGGATCATAGTGTTTATTCCTCCCCGACCGAGCTTGCCGCTTTGTAAAGACGATTCATCAGCGCCCGCCCAATCCCCCGCTCCGGTACCCCTTCGGCAAAAATGATATCGACAGGATGATCATCGAACCAGCGCAGAGACTGATATAAGCTCGTAGCTGCTTTTGCCGGGTTTCTGTTCGATCCATAAACCGACACTTCAATCCCGTCTGGCAATAACGCTGCCACTTCCGAGGAAACGATCGCCCCAATCTTTTTGCCGGCTTGCAGTGCTTCATTCAGCTGCCGCAACAGGCCCTTTTCGCCCTGCACCGAATCGTGACTGAACAAAACCAGCGGAGCTGCTGGTGCATAGTGGCGGTACTTCATCCCTGGCGCTCGCGGTACGACACCAGCATCAACCTGTGTGAAACCGGATACTTTGACTTGACCCAGTTGCTTTTCCAGCATTTCCTGCGTCACCGCACCCGGACGCAATATCGTCGGCACGTCGGTCGTGCAGTCAAGCACGGTCGACTCCAGCCCCACATCGCACAATCCGCCATCCAATACCATTTCAATCCGGCCATCCATGTCCGCCATAACTGCAGCAGCAGTGGTCGGGCTGGGTCGTCCCGAAAGGTTGGCGCTCGGTGCAGCGATTGGGACTCCGGCAGCTCTGATCAACGCTTGTGCGGCGCCGAGCGACGGCAAACGGACTGCTACCGAATTCAAGCCGGCAGTAACAATATCCGGCACACAATTTGCCCTTGGCAATACCACTGTGAGTGGTCCGGGCCAATACAAATCCAGCAGCGGGTTCAACCAGGCCGGTACTTTCTGAACCAATGCCAACAATTCATCTCGCCCGGCGATATGCAGGATCAACGGATTGTCAGCAGGTCGCCCCTTGGCAGCAAAAATTTTCTGCACCGCCAGGGAATCCAGTCCATTGGCGCCGAGCCCATATACGGTTTCAGTGGGAAATGCCACCAGACCGCCTTGACGGATAATCGCCGCTGCAGGCTCAATTTGCGCCGGATCCGGATTATTCCGGTCAATCTGCACGTATTGCGTTTTCATACTTCAACCGCCTTTGCCGCTGCCGGGCGCAACACCACAACACGCTCGATTCCGGCATAGTCCGCAACGATCTGTTCGGTCCGCCAACCCGCCTGCTCCGCCAGCCCAGCCACAATTGTCGCTTGCCCGGCGCCGACTTCCATGGCCATAAAGCCTGCCGGTTTGAGCCGGGAAATTCCTCCCTCAACCAGACGGCGGTAAAAATCGAGTCCATCGTTGCCGCCGCAAAGCGCCAGTTTCGGTTCCTGCAACACTTCCGGCGCCAGGGTTTCCATTTCGGCAACGGTGATGTAAGGCGGATTCGATAAAATCGCATCATAAAGAACAGCATCGGCAGGAAACAAGTCTGTCTGCTGAAACTTCGCCTGTCCAGAGTTTAGCAGCCGGTCAGCATTCGCTTTCGCCACTTCCAGCGCCGCCGGCGAAATATCCGTACCCAATCCCTGACAGGCTGGGCTCTGCGCCAGCGTACTGATTAACACTGCCCCACTGCCGGTCCCCACGTCAAGAATGAATCCATTTTTTATCCCGGCCAGTCTTGCCGTCGCTGCTTCGACCAAAATCTCAGTATCCGGCCGGGGAATCAGCACCGCGGGAGAAACGTGAAACGCAAGGCCCATGAATTCTTTCCGGCCGGTGATATAGGCGACCGGTACCCGGGCAGCGCGCTGCTTTACCATCTCACGATAAGCGGCCAGTTCCGCCGGTTGCATCGGTTGCTCAAAATGAACATACAAATGAAGCCTGTCTTTGCCCAGCAAAAAGGAAAGCAGTACATCCGCGTCAAGCCGGGGATTGTCGATCCCTTTGTCGCGGAAATACTGCGTGGTCCATTGCAGCAAGCTACCGATTGTCCATGGTTCAGCCATGTTACTCCGCCTGTTTCAGACGTTCCGACTGGTCGACCGCCGTCAGTGCATCGATCAACTCCGTCAAATCGCCGTTCATAATAAAATCAAGCTTGTGCAGGGTCAGGCCAATGCGATGATCGGTCATCCGCCCCTGGGGAAAATTATAGGTGCGAATCCGCTCACTGCGGTCGCCGGTCCCTACCTGACTTTTTCGATTTTGAGCCGTTTCCGACCGCTGCGCCTCAATCGCCTGTTCCAGCAATTTTGCCCGCAACATCCGCATTGCCTGATCTTTGTTTTTAAACTGGGATTTTTCGTCCTGACACTGAACAACCAGCCCCGTCGGCAAATGAGTAATCCGGATCGCAGAATCAGTCTTGTTGATATGCTGCCCGCCGGCGCCACTGGCGCGGTAAGTATCGATACGCAAATCATTCGGATTGACCTGAACGTCAACATCTTCGGCTTCCGGCAATACCGCCACCGTCACGGTGGATGTGTGAATCCGGCCCGACGACTCGGTATTCGGTACTCGCTGCACCCGATGCACGCCGCTTTCAAACTTCAGGCGTGAGTATGCGCCGGTCCCGGCGATACCAAACACAACTTCCTTGAAGCCGCCGAGGTCGGTCGGATTGGAATCCATAATTTCTACCCGCCAGCCCTGCGACTCGGCATAGCGCGAATACATCCGGAACAGATCGCCGGCGAACAGCGCGGCCTCTTCACCGCCCGCACCGCCGCGGATTTCCATGATAATATCTTTGTCATCATTCGGGTCCTGCGGCAACAGCAAAATTCGCAGCTCAGACTCCAGTCGCTCTTTTTCAGCTTTGGCTTCATCGAGTTCGGCCTGGGCCATTTGCCGCATATCATCGTCCAGCTTTTCGCCGAGCAATTCCAACGTCTCGTCGATGGTGCGCAAGCAGGCTTTATACTCGCGGAACCGTTCGATGATCCGGGTCAGCTTGGCGTGCGTCCGCGAGTTTTTTTGCCAGGTCGCCATGTCTTTCATGGCCTCCGGGTCACTGATCAACCGTTCCAGATGAATATATCTATCTTCAAGTGCTTGCAGCTTCTCGCGCAACGTCTTCCCTCTCTTCCCGGTCATCCGGAATTATGCTTGGTTCTAGATTTTCCGGCATTTCTTCTACTGGACGGACTGCTTCCAGAGCCCGAATTGCCACTTCAATCTGGTCGTCGCTCGGCTCCCTGGTCGTCATATATTGCAGCCACAAACCTGGTTTCATGCACATGGCCACAAACGGATTGTCACAGTTGCCGGCAAAACGGATGATCTCATAGGAAATCCCCGCCACCAGCGGCAACAAAATCACCCGCGATAGAATTCGTAGCCAAAGATCCGGCCAGCCGAGAAATGCAAACATGAAAATACTGACTACCATGACAATCAACAAAAAGTTGGTGCCGCAGCGCGGATGCAGCCGGCTGTATTTGCGGATCGACTCCACTTCCAGCGGAATCCCTGCTTCGTAGGCGTAAATCGTTTTATGTTCGGCGCCGTGGTATTGGAATACCCGACGGATATCGGACAGCGAAGAAATCACACCCACATAGGCAAAAAAAATCGTCAGCCGCAACACTCCCTCAAACAGGTTGAGCAAATAAGCTTCGCTCACAATACTCTGAATGAATTTGGTGGCATAAGTCGGCAACACAACAAACAATAGCACTGCCAAGCCAAACGCGGCCAGCATCGTCAGGGCAATTTCCTTGCTGGATAGTTCTTCGCCTTCTTCACCGGCAGCTTGGGCAGAAAACGACAGCGCCCGGATTCCGTAAACCAGAGCTTCACCGAGGGCAATCACACCGCGCAGCAAAGGTTTTTTCAGCAGCGGAAACCGATCACCCAGCGAATGGACTGGCTCGATGCGAACCGCAATGTTGCCGGATGGCTCACGCACTGCCGTGGCAATACTGGTCGGCCCCTTCATCATGACGCCTTCAATGACGGCTTGTCCGCCGATCATCGGTTTTTTCTTCAAATATAACAACTCCCGGATATGAATACTGCAGAGCATCTCTGCTCTGCAGTCTCGTCAGCTCTGTGTTCCGTAACGCTTATTGAAGGTTTCGACCCGACCCTTTGCAGCAGCCTGTCGTTGTTGGCCGGTGTAGAAAGGGTGGCATTTCGAGCAGACATCAACCCGCAGTTCTTTTTTTACCGAACCTGTCAGGAAGGTGTTCCCGCAGGCGCAGGTAACTTTGATTTCCTCATACTTCGGATGAATCTTTTCTTTCATATCGCTTGCACCTCACTTTTCATGGACGCTCTGTTTTCGTCATGCGTAGGTTATTATAACACAGGGGTCCCTACCACGCAACAGTCCATCTGCGCAAAATAAAATCTCAGGAAACACTGAATAATTCCGAGCATTGTTGTTTTTCACCTACATTCGTATCCCCATGCAGCAACTGCCCAACGGACTAAAATGCTCCATCCGTCGCATTAGTCCTAAAATCAACTTCCCTGTTGATTTTCCAGCAAAGTATCGCTGCATGGACGACGAATGATAAGGTTCAAATCAAAGATGCTCTTCATTATTTTAGTGTTTCCTATCCACGGAAATGGCTGAAGCTGCCGAATTGCAGCGT
>CAYLSL010000008.1:0-41166 GCA_964386615.1 uncultured Veillonellaceae bacterium | reverse complement strand
GCATAAGCGCCGATATTGCCCCAAATCAGGCCGGTCGGATTTACCTGGCGAACGACACGGAATGAGTCGGCGACCTCCGGCTGTTTGATGGCGGCATATTGCGACCCGACAGCCATGACAGATCCAGTGCGAGCCGCCAGTTCAGCCAGACGGGCATTCACTTCCGTCAAAGCCAGAGCGCCGCCCGTCATGGCATTAATTACGACAGGATGCGTCAAACGCATCCCGGCGCAATCAGTCGCCAATGAAATATCAGCCAGCTGGATTTCCGGCAAGCAGTTATGCAGCAGCGTAATATCGGCAAAACCTGTCGTCGCCGGTCCATCCGCCAATTCCAATGTATGCCGTAAATGGTCGATCTTTCTTGATTGTCGTGTCGTCAACGCAGCTTACTCCTGATTTTTGAACAGGTGGCCCAATTTATCGCCGATCGTGGCGCCGAGCGAAGTCGATCCACCGAGAAACGGTGCATATTCCTTGCGGTCAGCATCTTCCTGAGCCTTGACCATGCTCAGGCTGATTCGCTTGGCAACAGGATCGACGGTAAGAATCTTAACTGCCACTTTCTGCCCAACCTGAACGACTTCCTCCGCATTGGCAACCCGGCGATCCGACAATTCGGAAATATGAACCAAGCCTTCCACGCCAGGGACTAGCTCGACAAAAGCACCGAACTTGGATGTCCGGGTTACTTTGCCGGAAACCGTTGTTCCTTCGCCAAATTCACTGACAGCGGTATGCCAGGGGTCTTGCTGCAGTTGTTTCATACCTAATGAGACTTTTTTCAGTTCATGATCCACCTTCAGGACCTGCACTTTGACCTCATCACCGACTTTTAACAAATCAGCCGCATCTTTGACCCGATGCCAGGCCATTTCAGAAACATGAACCAGACCTTCGATACCACCCACATCGACAAAGGCGCCAAACGAAGCCATTCGGCGAACAACCCCGGTGATTACCTGACCGATTTCCAGTTTTTTTATTGCTTCTGCTTCCGATTTTTGCCGCTGTTGGTCCAGCAATGCCCGGCGCGAGAACACCGCCCGCTGTTTTTCCCGGTCGACTTCAATCGGCAGCGCAGTGATTGTTTGTCCAACATAGGGAGCTAAATCTTCAACAAAAGCAGCATCGACCTGTGATGCCGGAATAAAGCAGCGGATACCAAAAGCGCTGACCGAAAGCCCACCTTTCACTGCTGCGGTAACTACAACCTCGATTGCCTCGCCGTCTTTTTTCGCTTCATCCATGCGGTCCCAAGCCAATAACCGGTCCGCCTGCACTTTGGACAAACGAACCGAGCCCTCAGCGGTTTCCGGCTCCACTACCAACACGCTAATCAACTGTCCGACTTTTACCACTTCGTGCGCATCCGCCGGCGCTGGCCAGGCCAACTCATCCAATGAAATAAAACCTTCCGATTTTTGCCCAATATCGATAAATACGAGGTCTTTATTGACCCCGACTACTTTGCCGGCCAATATCTTGCCCTGCTCCAAACGGTCCTGTTTCTCCAGCGTCACTTGTTCCATGTTTTCCATCTTTTGTTTTACCTCCTCAATTATCCAGTCCGGGGTTGAAGCACCGGCAGTGATCCCAGCTCGTTCCACGCCGTAAAACCAAGCTGGGTCCAGCTCCTGTGCGGTTTCAATATGAAATGTTTTGGCGCCGGCCTTGCGGCATACATCCGCCAAATGACGTGTATTTGCACTATTTTTTCCGCCAACGACCACAACCAGTTCCACTGCTTCAGCCAGTTCTCGGGCGGCCTGCTGCCGTTCTTCAGTTGCCGTACAAATCGTCGGCGCCACTTCCAAAACCTCAGCATGTTGTCGCAAGATGCTTTTGATGGCTTCAAAAACATCCCGTTCCAGAGTCGTCTGGGAAACCAGACCAACCTTATGCTCTATATTCAGCACCGTCAGATCCGCCGGACTTTCTACCGCCAAAGCGCCTTGTCCAGCCCAGGCCAAAATACTTTTGACTTCCTGGTGATTTTTCTCTCCGGCGACGATAACCTGAAAGCCCCGGTCAGCAAATTGTTTTGCTGACAGTTGGGCTCTTTTGACGTGCGGGCAGGTTGCATCCCGCAAATCAATCCCCCTGCGGGCAGCATCATCATATACATCAGGCCCAACACCATGCGAGCGAATTAATACGGAGGCCTCCCCGGCATCTTTTAGTTCATCAATGACACCAACACCACGCTGCCGCAGATTTTCGATCATTTGTGGATTATGAATCAATGGCCCCAGCGTGACCAACGATTCAGCCATTCCACGATTTTCCACTGCAAAAGCCATATCGACGGCACGACGCACTCCGTAACAAAAACCCATATGCCGGGCAAGCAATACTTCCACGCCAACCTCCCAAAGTGAGTCTTTGTATATTATAGCGATTTTCCGGCTGAAACGCAAAAGAGTGTGTCCTGCAACAGACACACTCTCAATCATTCTGCACTTATGATTTACGGTTTCAAATGGTCGGCATAAACGTAGACTTCAGCGCCTTTGTATTTGACTTTGACGATGTTACCCTGCTGTGACACTACGGTAACTTTTGCCCCATCATCAAGTCCTTCCAAAACTTTGTCCATTGTCAGTTTGCCAAGAACCGCATCATTTTCCGACCGGATCAGTTCAACCATTCTTTTCGCACCAGCTTCATCTTTGGCAGCAAAAGAATTGATTTTCAATGTGTACTCTTTGCCGGCGGTCAGTTGGGCTGCTGCATCTTTCTTGGAATCGCCGCAACCAGTCAATAGCAGGGTTAGGGAAAACGCAAGCACTAGAAAAAGAACGATATTTTTTCTCATAGCCATTCCTCCAGGTTCATTTTTCAAACGCGTTTATTTTACCACCCCGCGATACCGACTGGCAAGCTTAAAAAAGATTCTAAAGTCTATTCAAAAAGCGAATGGTCTGGTTAATGGATGTGCAAACTTCCATATCGCAATAACGGCGCAATTCCGCAACAATCTCGTTATTCCATTGTTCACGGCGTTGGGGGTTCAACCAAAAAACTTTTCGAACACGGGCTGCCACCTGCTTTAGTGCTTTGTGGCATTCTGCCGGCTCAATGGTTTCTGCGTCACTTACCACAATCAGGCAGCTTGCTGATGTAAGCCTGAACTTGGCTTGTTGGGAAAGATGCTGAAAAGCAAGGGCCAGTTGAGTCCCTCTGCCCACTTGCATAGTTTTTGCCAACAACTTGTCTACGGCTTCGTAATAATTCTCAGTCTGCTTGAAGTAAGTGGTAACTGGTTCCAAATCACCTGCACAGACAAACGCGTCGAGCTTCACTGCACTATGGGACAGTGCAAATAATAAGGGCATTGTAAAACCAGCATGTTGGACCATTGAGGCGGAAACATCACACATGACAAGCAGGTGCGGTTGACGCAGTTTTTTGCGGCGAAAGGCCAGTGGAGTCCACTCGCCGCCATAACGCAAACTGCGCAGGATACTCCGGCGCATATCAATCATATGTGCCTTGGAATCATTTTGGCTTCGCCGCGACGTTACACACCGCATATTGCGAAATACCCGACGCAATCGATGAATCAATGCCGGCAATGTGGACGGATCAATCCGTTCAATCGCCGGTGCGGTGGTTTTACGATCGTGTTGCCCATCACCGGTACCTTCACCGCCACTTTGCGGCGCGCCCTGGCGCAGCTGAATCGCAAAATTTCGACAGGCAATGCCAAATACAGCCTGGTGATTCGGTTTGGCAACTGCCACTCGCTTCAAAAGCTGCCAGGGCGTTTGCAAAAACGAGGTCAGGTCTGACGGCTCTTTTTTTTTAATGCACGAGCCAGCAGGCTGTCCGCTTTCGCTTCCAGGTCAGTTCCGTCCCATTTTCGACGCAGCATGGCGCATAAGCCATCAAAGCCAATCTTATGAGTGAACGTCACAATATCCTGGTGATTTTTCAACAAAACACCCAACGTTTGCCGGATATGCTGCGGCTCTAGTTTTTCCACCCGCCACTCCGCCAAAACCCTGGCCCAATCCAGCGTCTCTGATGTAGACGGCGGTTTCTCCAGATCCAACTCATAACGCAGAAAGTTGACCGCTGTAGCAATTTCCCACACCAAACGATTGCCAGCACCAGGAATTTTGCAGCGCAAAATTTCTTTCTCTTTCTCTGGCGAAGGGTAATCAATATAAAGATATACACAACGACGGCGCAACCCATCCGACAACTCGCGCTCCTGGTTGCTGGTCAAAACGACAACTGGAATCTGGCTGGCCCTAATCGTCCCAATTTCCGGTATCGATACTTGAAAATCAGATAAAACTTCAAACAAAAAGGCTTCGAATTCCTGATCCGTTTTGTCGATCTCATCGATAAGCAGCACAACCTGTTTCTCCGCCTGGATTGCTTTGAGCAGCGGGCGTTCCAATAAGTATTTGGAAGAAAAAACATCTTCCTCTCGCAATGGCAGGTTGGTCGATTCACGCATTAATTGAATTTTTAGCAACTGTCCCTGATAATTCCATTCGTACAGGGCTTTGCTCTCGTCGAGCCCTTCATAACATTGCAGGCGGATCAATTCGGTTTCCAACACCGTTGCCAACACTTTGGCAATCTCTGTTTTGCCGACGCCGGGCGCTCCTTCAATCAACAGCGGTCGCCCAAGCTTCAGCGCCAGCGATACTGTGATCAAAAGATCATCTTCGCAAATATAGTTTTCCGCTTCAAACGCACTGCGCAAAAACGGGAGGGCAATGTCAGTCATCATTCTCCTGCTTTCATTCGTATATTAATTTATCATTAATATCAATTCGCCCCCTAGTCACACACTCCTGCAAAAAAAAAAAGAAACTCCGGCAGGCAAAACCTACCGGAGTTTCTTCACCTATTAAGTTAAGAGGTTTGCCAAACTATTCCGTCTTGCAGAGATTATCCGTCGGTTTATTCAGTGCAGCCCAGGCCATTTTGACCAAGAATACTGCCATAACCAGCAAGATTACAGAAATAGCCGATAACAACGGTTGCTTGGAGATATTGTCCACAATCAGCAGACCCAGTCCAGCAAAGGTTGTAATCAACATGAACAGCATTGGGATCATGATGAAGTTGGCAGGTTTGTTCAGGCAACGGATTACCCAGGTGCCGATTGCCAGCAAAGCCATCGCCGCAACCAATTGATTTGCCGCGCCGAATACCGGCCAGATGAGCAGCCATGCAGGGGTGTTGCCGGTTTTCCAGAACAGGAGAACCAATGCGATCGCCACGCCAACGCCAGTCGCAGTGTAACGGTCAACCCGGTTGCCGGTCAGTTCCTGGAACTGATAACGAGCAATACGGGTAGCAGTATCAAGCGAGGTCAAAATGAAGGAGTTAAGAGCAAGCAAACCGATCGAAGTTCCCACTTTCGGCTCAATTCCGATCAAGCTGGCCATTTTGCCGATTCCGGCGCCATAAACGACAGTCGGGCCGCCTTTCATCATGCCGCCAGCCAAAATCAGCGTGCCAAGAGCAATAACAGCCACGACGCCTTCGATCAACATCGCGCCATAGCCAACCGGCAGAGCGTCAGTCTCTTTACGCATCTGTTTGGAGGTGGTGCCACTGCCGACCAGTGAATGGAAACCGGAAATTGCGCCGCAGGCAACGGTGATAAACAACAGCGGCCAGAGGTATAGACCTTCTTTGGGACTAAAACTGGTAAACATCGGAACTTTTGAAGTGTCGACATTGCCCAGGAACAACATGCCGATCGCACCGATTGCCACCGAGAAATAGAGCAGGAACGAAGCCAGGTAGTCGCGCGGTTGCAACAATAGCCATACCGGCAGCACCGATGCGGCAAAAATATAGAACACCAGGGCAATTCGCCAGAATTCGACGCTAAAGGTAAACGCAGCGGTAACCCAAGGCGAATAGTTGCCGTAGAAAACAGCGCCCAATACGACCGGAACCATGATAATCGTGCTGTACAGCAGGTTGAAACCAAGACGGTATACCAACCAGCCAAAAATCATGGCAATAATCATATAAACGATTCCCGAGAAGGCCACTGCGGGGTCAGCCGCAAAAGTCTGTGCGGACAATTCCAGGAATACCGCGATAACCAGAGTCAATGCCAGCCAGGTGAAAACCAGGAATAGTCTTTTCGCGGCTGGTCCAATCCATTCGAAAACGACTTCGCCCACAGACAAGCCTTTGTGACGCAACGAAGCGACCAAAGAGCCCATATCATGAACGCCGCCGAAGAATACTGAACCGATCAGAACCCAGAGGTATGCCGGCAGCCAGCCGAACAGTGAAGCGGCGGCGATCGGACCAACTATGGGACCGGCGCCGGCGATGGAAGCAAAATGATGGCCCATCAGAACGGCCGGGTGGGTCGGGCAATAATCAATCCCGTCATAAAGGCAAGTGGCTGGAGTTTCCTTATTGGGATCTAGCGCAAACAACTTTTTTAACCACTGACCATAGGTCATGTAGGCAATCGCAAAAACTACAATCGCTACCAAAAACATCGTTGCTAACACAAATAAACACCTCCTACCAAATTAGAACGAATAAGTACGTTTAAAAACCTGTGACAACTAACAAGCTAGCCAACCGCGGCATCGCCTCCCTTCATCGTTTCTGCTGCAACCCCTACCCCCTTTTCCGCGTATTCGAGACCTTTGTCCAGCAGGAACACAAGGTCCTTGAACTTGGCTGGAACCGGAGAGCCGATGCGATAACGCAAGACCTCAACAAAACCGCCAAATCCAAGCCAGAGACTTTTGGATCGGGGACTTCGTCCGGTTTCCGCCGACAAAAGCAGAAAACGATGCTTCATGACATCTGTTTCTGCTTTCCAGTGTTTTATAATCATTTCTTCATCCACGGATTCCCGGTGGGTCCACAGAATATAATCATCAGAATAAAACTCTGCGACTTTCCCCAGCATCCCATCTTTTACAAAAGTAACCCGCCGATATACCCCTTCCATGCCATTGTGTCGCCAGAATGAAAAACCGGCATATTCCCAAAACTCTTTCATCGTTTTCAGCGTTTCCAGATGTTGCACCAACGAAATACCAACCTCTTCCCGCATAAATATACTTTGACCAAAGTTGGAACCATTTTCCTTACTGTAATATACTCCACTGCAATAAAGAATTCCTGCAGTTGTCAAACTATTTTTTCATTTTCTGCATTCTTGAATTTTTGTTGCAAAATCGCTGCAATCGCTTGCATGACCATTGCCCCGACATCTGTTCTGTCCTCGCCTTGTACTGAATTTATCTCACAAATGTTTATCGGATTTCCAAAATGAATCTTAATCTGCGGCAAAAATTGGGTTTTGCTAAAAATTAATCGGGAACCATAAATCGCAACAGGCACGATTGGCACGTCAGCTTTGGCGGCAATCAGCGAAAGACCAGCTTCAGGCGCACCCAATCGCCCGGTTTTGCTGCGGGTTCCTTCAGGAAAGATCGTTACCAAATCACCATTCTTCAACATCTCGATTGCATGGCGAATCGCCGCCCGATCCGGCGCACCCCGTTTGACCGGAAACGCCAGCAGGGTACGAATGATCCAGCCAAAAACAGGATTTTGAAACAATTCAGCTTTGGCCATAAAATGGGCATGCCGTCCCTTAAGGGCGACCCCCAGGAGTGGAATGTCCCAAAAACTTTGATGGTTGGGCGCAATAATTGCACCGCCGGCAGGAATGTTCTCAAGTCCTGTCACGCGCCAGCGCAACAGCACGCGGAACAACAGCCAGCAAGGTAGCCAGGCGATTGAATAGATAATGTTATACATATTCACACCGGGTACGATAGATTTTTACAATACCAGCAGCAACTTCTTCAATGCTCATTCCTGTCGTATCCAAAAGTACTGCGTCTGACGCCTGAATCAACGGCGCCAGTTCCCTTTCACAGTCCTGCCGGTCCCTTAATTCCATTTCCTGCTGCAATACCGACAAGTCCTGCTCATAACCTTTATCCTTCATTTCCTGCCAACGCCTGCGGGCCCGTTCAGCCACCGTGGCCGTCAAAAATACTTTGGCACAGGCATCAGGTACCACAACGCTGCCGATATCACGTCCGTCGATCACCACCGCACCCGTCGACGCCATCTCCCGTTGCAAACGAACCATTGCTGCCCGCACGGCGCCTATCTGGGAAACATGAGGAACCGCTGCGGTTACCGCCGGTGTGCGAATTTCCGTCGTAACATCCCGACCATCCAGCCAAACATGCAAGCCAGCCTCATCACGCGTGAGTTTTACGTTGATCTTGCCGGCCAAAACCGAAATCGCGGCTTGGTCATCCAGCGCCAGATTTTCCGCAAGCACCTGACAAGTCACTGCGCGATACATAGCGCCGGTATCGATATAGACAAAGCCCAATTTTTCGGCCACCAGCCGGGCTACTGTACTTTTGCCGGCTCCAGCCGGTCCATCGATGGCAATGACCTTTTGTTTCATTTACAACAACCTTTCATCAAATCAAAAAAGCCAGGAAATGAAATGTTGACACAGCCGGCATCATCCAGGACGATACCTTCACTGGCCATCCCGGCAACTGCCAGCGACATGGCAACCCGATGATCGCCATAAGTCATGCACTCGGCCGGTTTCAGTTTTGCCTGACCCTGGATCAATAACCCGTCGGGCCGTTCTGTAACACTTCCACCCATGCGGTTCAGCTCAGACGCCATTGCCCGCAGACGGTCCGTTTCCTTGACCCGCAGTTCTTCAGCACCCTGGATCAATGTTTCTCCCTCGGCAAATAATGCAGCTACTGCCAAAACTGGGATTTCATCAATCAAACGGGGGATCAGTTCCGAACCAATCGCAATTCCCTGCAATTTCGCCGAGCGAACCCGCAGGTCGGCAACCGGCTCCATGCCGCTAAGCCGCTCATTCATTACCTCAATGTCTGCTCCCATCTGACGGAGCACATCCAATAAACCCGTGCGGGTTGGATTAACACCTACATTGGTCAACGTAACCATACTATCGGGAAGAATCGTCGCCGCAATCAGCAAAAAAGCCGCTGAGCTAAAGTCGCCCGGCACCTCAACAACTGACGGCGCTCGCAGTGAACTGGCCGGATTAACTTTGACCGCAAGACCGTCGCGGATAATATCTGCGCCAAACTGGGCAAACATTCTTTCCGTGTGGTCGCGTGACAGATAAGGTTCTGAGATTACAGTCGGAGAATCGGCATAAAGGGCAGCAAACATCAGCGCCGATTTCACTTGGGCGCTGGCTACCGGCATTCTGTATTCGATTCCGTGCAAACTTCCTGTGGCATCAATGGCAACCGGTGCACAGCGGGAGTTTTCCCGGCCCATGATCCGGGCCCCCATTTGCGTAAGCGGTGTGATGATCCGGGCCATCGGCCGGCGCCGCAGCGAATCGTCGCCGGTAAGAACGGAAAAAAATGACTGACCGGCCAGCAATCCACTGAGCAGACGGATCGTTGTACCGGAGTTTCCGGCATCCAGCACATTGTCAGGTTCACTCAGGCCATACAGGCCTTTTCCCTGAACAAATACCCGGCCGTCCGGCTCAATATCGACCGAAACCCCCAAAGCCCGCATACATGATACGGTCGACAAACAGTCTTCAGCCGCCAGGAAATTTTGGACTTCCACCCGTGTATCAGCCAATCCGGCCAACATAATACTGCGATGCGACAACGACTTGTCGCCGGGCACTGCCACTGTCCCCGCCAATGCTCGTACCGGCCCGACTTTCAACATTCCTGCCATGCTGAATCCACCCCTTCATTCCTACATTGCTACAAAACATACCATATATTACTTTATTTTATTTTCGCCTGTTTCCGGTCAAATCCTGCAACCGGGCCAATTCGGTCTGACTCAAATGACGCAAGCCACCGGTCGGCAGCCCATCCAACGTTAAAAATGCATAGCGGACCCGTTTCAGGCGCCGGACCACCAGTCCTACCGCTTCAACCATCCGGCGGACCTGTCGGTTCCTGCCCTCATGAATCACGATACTGAATCGCCAAAACCCATTTTCCGCCAATACCGGCAAGGAGGTCTTGGCTGGAGCCGTAACACCATCAGCCAGGACCACGCCTTTATTCAGCAAATTTAGCATAGCCGGAGTAGGGTTTTCTTCCACATCGACCATATATTCTTTTTCCACTTCAAAGCTCGGATGGGACAGGCTCTGCGTCAACGCCCCATCATTGGTCAACAACAACAATCCTTCGGTATCATAATCGAGTCGCCCCACCGGGTACACGCGGTCAACAATCCCCGCCGCAGCTGCCAGGTCGGCCACTGTTTTTCGCCCCTGCGGATCATGCAAAGACGTAATCACTCCATAAGGTTTATTCAACAATAAATAAACAGCCTGAGCCCGGTTCAGCTGCTTGCCGTCCAGTTCAATCCGATCTGTCTGCCAATCAGCTTTAGCGCCCAGCTCCGAGACAATCTGGCCATTGACCGACACCCGGCCGGCCAGGATCAGTTCCTCGGCCTGGCGACGTGAAGTGATGCCTGCCGCGCTGATAATTTTTTGCAACCGTTCGTTGCTCATGCTTCCTCCAGACCGGACTCCTCAGCCGCCGCTTCCGGCAATGCCGGCAATTCTTCCAGGCTGTTCAGGCCAAAGCAGCCTAAAAACTCATCGGTCGTGCCAAACAGGATTGGACGGCCGATTGTATCCTTGCGGCCTACTTCCTTGATCAACCGGCGTTCGATCAATGTATTGATTACCCCATCCGACTGGACGCCGCGGATATATTCGACCTCCTGTCGGGTAACCGGTTGTTTGAACGCGATAATCGACAATGTTTCCATGGCAGCCGGCGAAAGTTTGGGGTCTTGATGCGCTGCCAGTTTCTCGACCACAGCGGCCAGTTCCGGTTTGGTACATATCTGATAGCCGCTGGCGACTTGCATCAGGCAAAGTCCCCGCCCTGGCTGCTCCATGTCTTCCTGAAGTTCCCGCAACATCGCCTGGACATGCTCAATCGGAATATCCAACAGTTCCGACAGGCGTTCCGGCGTCATCGGGTCACCGGCAGCAAATAGCATTGCTTCCATCGGCCCTTTAAGATGTTGATAAAACATGCGTTTCTATTCCCTCCACACCATGATGATCGGGCCAAACTTTTCCGGTTGTTGCACACGAATCCGGCGCAAACGGATCAGTTCCAGAATCGCCAGAAATGTACTAACCATTTCTGTTTTTGAACCGGACCGCTTCAATGCCTGGCGAAATTCCATCCGTCCCTGATAGGATTCCAACAGGCCCAAAATATCGTTCATTTTATCCTGAACAGTGATTTCTTCCCGGATAATGGTCCGAAATTCGTCGGCGACCGTTTCCCACAGCGCGGCAAATGATGCCAGCAAGTCATCAATCGTCAAGCCACTCGGCAAAGCCCGCTCAATGGTAAAAACCTGAGGAGCACGATGATAAAAGAGCTGCCGCCGCCGCAACAGCTGTTGCAACACTTCACCCGCTTCCCGGTAGCGACGGTACTCAATCAATCTTTCCACCAAAGCCGCCCGCGGATCTTCTTCTTCCTGTTCGGAAGTTTCCTCAATCTTGACCGGTTTTGGCAACAACATGCGTGACTTGATCAGCAACAAAGTAGAGGCCATCGTCAAAAACTCCGTAGCCACTTCCATGTTGTATTCACTCCAGGCCCGCAGATAGGCGATGTATTGTTCCGCCACCGCAGCAACCGGAATATCATAAATGTCAATCCGGTTCTTTTCGATCAGATGGAGCAGAAGGGCCATCGGCCCCTCAAATCCCTCCAGTTTGATCTTGTACTCTTCCGCACTCATCCCATGTGCATGACGGAGCGCACTTGTTCCATCGTCTCACGGGCCGTTTCTCGCGCCCGGTTTGCCCCGTCGGTCAAAATGTCGCGCACGTCATTAGGACGTGATGCCCAATCCTGACGGCGGTGATGAATATCAGCCAACGCTTCGACCATGTGCTCGGCCAACCGTTTTTTGCAATCAACGCAGCCAATTCCCGCCGAGCGGCATTCACTTTCTATCGTTGGCAATTCATTTGGGCTGTACAGCTTGTGGAATGTAAACACCGGACAGACTTCCGGGCGGCCAGGATCAGTGCGTTTGACCCGCTGGGGATCAGTTACCATCATGCGTACCCGGGCCCGCAAATCATCAGGGCTGGCTGCAAATGCAATCTCATTGCCATAGGATTTGCTCATTTTACGCCCATCGATGCCTGGAACCACAGGTGCTGCGCCAATAAAGCCTTTCGGTTCCGGGAACACCTCCCGTTTGTAAATGAAGTTGAAGCGGCGGACAATTTCCCGCGCCAACTCCAGATGCGGCAGCTGGTCTTCGCCGACCGGCACCGTGTCGGCCCGATACAAAATGATATCAGCGGTCATCAGCACCGGATAACCGAGAAAGCCGTAAGTATTGATATCTTTTCCCTGCTCGCCCAACTGTTGCAACTTATCCTTGTACGTCGGTACACGTTCAAGCCAGGACAGCGGCGTCATCATCGACAGCAACAGATGCAGTTCCGCATGCTCTTTGACATGTGACTGAATAAAAATCCGGTTTTTGTTCGGATCCAGCCCGGCGCTGAGCCAGTCCAGCGCCATATTGTGCGTATAGTCCGGTAACCGGGACGGATCCTCAAAAGAAGAGGTCAGCGCATGCCAGTCGACAATGCAGAAAAAGCACTCGTACTCATGCTGAAGCTTGACCCAATTGGACAGTGCGCCAAGATAGTTTCCCAGATGAAAATTGCCGGATGGCTGCATTCCGCTGAAAATACGACCTTTTACCATGTGTTACCCCGCTCCTTAAAATACAATTCCCAAAATCAAACTGGCCAAACCGCGAATTACAAACTCGATAATCCGATAAAAAGGAGTGACGACTGCGCTAAGCAGCCCCGGAATCAATACGAGGGCGATCAGAATATAATTACCGTAAGGCTCCAGTTTCTGGTACTGATAGGCAAGATGCCCAGGCAACAGACTCATCAGCACCTTGGATCCATCAAGCGGCGGGATGGGAATCAGATTAAACACTGCAAACATTAGGTTATAACGATACAATTGCCAGAGGGTTTTTTGCCACACCATGCCGATCAGGTTCAGTTCGCCGAGCAACAGCAAAAAAAACCAGGCGACAAATCCCAAGGCAATATTAGCGCCAGCACCTGCCAATGAAACTACAAACATGCCCCTGCGCCCATCACGAAAATTGCGGTGATTGACTTCCACTGGTTTGGCCCAGCCAAATCCAGCGATAAACAACAAAATCAACCCAATCGGATCAATATGAGGAATCGGGTTGAGCGTCACGCGGCCCAAAAATCGCGGTGTCGGGTCTCCCATAGCCACCGCGGCGCGAGCGTGGGCATATTCGTGAATTGTCAGCGCAGCAATCAGCGCTGGAATTCGGAACAACATATCTGAATCAAATCCGAACACGAAGGTCCTCCTTTTATTTTGCCGTTTAACCGGCAGTTCTCCTCGTTTATTATACCCGGAAACGGCGCTGAACGCAAAAGAAAAAGACCTGCAAACGCAGGTCTTTGCTCTTAAGTGCACCAATGAGGCAATTCAAGGGGACTGGTTACTCGGCAGGAAAAACATCATTACGCAGCAAATCAGCATAGGTTTCCCGTTTGACCGCCAGACGGGCCTTGCCATCCTGAACAAACACGACCGCCGGTTTGACGTTGCGATTATAGTTGCTGGACATGCTGTAATTATAAGCGCCCGTCGAACTCACGGCCAGAATGTCACCCGATTGGGCAACCGGCAAGTCCAGATCCCAGATCAACATATCGCCCGATTCACAGCATTTGCCAGCGATGGACACTTTTTCCGCCACTGCTTCGTTCATCCGGTTCGCCAGTGCCGCCTCGTATTTAGCCTGATAGAGAGCCGGACGGGGATTGTCGGTCATCCCGCCATCCACCGCCACATACTTGCGTACGCCGGGGATGTCCTTGATCGCACCGATCGTATAAAGTGTCGTACCGGCTTCACCCACGATCGAGCGGCCCGGTTCGACGATGATTTTGGGAAGCTCAAGGCCATATTCGGCAGCACAGGATTTTACATTTTCGGCCACACAATTTGCATACAACTGAACCTGCTGCGGCGAATCTCCTGCGGAATAATAGATTCCCAGTCCACCGCCCAGATTAAGTTCGCGGACCGGTTTGCCGACTTTTTCTGTTATGTCGCGAACAAAAGCCATCATAGTGCGTGCTGCCTCACCGTAAGAATCGAGATCAAAGATCTGTGAACCGATATGGCAGTGAATGCCCCACAATTCCAGCGCCGGGAATTTTTCCGCCGCCAGCACCGCTTCCATCGCCTGGCCGTTGGCAATGCAAAAACCGAATTTCGAGTCTATGGTACCTGTCTTGATGTAGTGATGGGTATGCGCGTCAATTCCCGGTGATAACCGTAACAGGATGTTGGCTTTTTTACCCAGTCCGTTCGCGATCGTGTTCAGCAGTTCCAGTTCATAAAAACTGTCGCAAACGATCCGGTGTACTCCATGTTGCAGTGCCATGGTCAATTCTTCCGGCGATTTGTTATTGCCGTGAAAATAGATCCGGTTGACGGGAAAACTGACGCTAAGTGCGGTATGCAGTTCACCGCCGGAAACAACGTCCAGACCCATATCTTCTTCCTGAATCAGCCGGCAGATCGCCTGGGTCGAAAAAACCTTGCTGGCGTAAATCACTTCCGAGTTGGAATAAGCGGCGCGGAACGACTGAACATAACTCCGGCAGTTTTGTCTGATCAACGCTTCATCCATCACATAAAGCGGCGATCCATACTGCTTGACCAGTTCTGTCGCGTCACAACCGCCGATTTCCAAATGTCCGGCCTGATTAATTTTCATAGTTCCATGCAATTTCATTGATTCAATCTCCTCCCATTGGGTTAGTTTTAAAAAATAAAAAAGTTGCGGGCCTTCCCACAACTTTCCGGCAAGCTTTGCAGCGTTGCTGTTCATGATTTTGCGAGATAGCGCCCCACCCCGGTTCTAACACCCGGATGACAGTCCTGCAACTGTTTGCTGCAGGCCCAGCAAAAGAATATTGCCTATTCTCTGCTTCGGCGGCGGTCCCTTTCACCCGGTTCGTTGCCTGCCGGCTCCCCAAATTACTGATGACGCGTCGCGCCTCTATGCCCATGAGTTATGAAGTTGTGTCCTATTGTAGTATACAAACCGGGCAGTTGTCAATGCGGAAGAGAAACATTATCGTTTGGCCACTAGTTTTTTTATGCAAGAGCCTGCCAACCAGATGCGTCAACAATACCGGCGATCAATTGCCGACAGTGCGGCACTGTTTCATTGATTTGAATTGATCGAGATACAAGCCGGCTTGCCGGCCCAGGGTCGATCTGCGAACCATGATGCAGCGTCGCCAACACTTCTCCCGCATCAACCGCCTCGCCGCACCGTTTATGAATTTTTATGCCCGCAGTCAAATCAACCGCATCGCCTTTTTTCTCCCGTCCGGCGCCGAGTAAAATCGCTGCCCGGCCAAGCTCTGCCGAATCCATAGCGCCAACGAATCCCTTGGATTGGGCGTAAACCGGCAAGCAACAAACTGCCTGGCCCAATAAGGCGGGCCTAGCAACTACAAGCCCTTCACCGCCCTGAGCTTCGATAAATTCGCGTAATTTAATCAGTCCAGACCCATTTGACAGCAACTGGCGCATTTTTTCCGCCGCCAGCGCACAATCCAGTTCCGGTTTTGCCATAACCAACATCCGCGCCGCCATGGCAAGGCAAAAATCTCGCAACCGGCTATCCCCGTGGCCTGACAAAACTTCGATCGCTTCCGCCACTTCCCGGCTATTGCCGATTTCAGTCCCCAACGGCTCTTCCATGCTGCTAAGCAATGCTACCGTTTCCCGGCCAGTTCCAGTTCCGATATTCACCATCACCTGCGCCAGTTCAATGGCCTCGGGCAATGTTTTCATAAATGCGCCGCTACCAAATTTAACATCCAGAAAAATCTTGTCCGCTCCGGCCGCAATCTTCTTGCTCATCACGGAAGCGGCAATCAGCGGCAAACTGTCGACGGTGGCCGTCACGTCACGCAGTGCATAAATTTTTCCGTCAGCCGGGGCAATATCAGGCGTCTGGCTAATGATCGCCATCCCAACCCGTCTGATCTGATCAATGAATTCTTCAGTAGATAAACTGGTGCGAAAACCGGGGATCGACTCCAGTTTATCAATCGTTCCGCCAGTAAATCCCAAACCACGACCCGACATTTTCGCGACCTTTACGCCAGCCGCCGCCACCAGCGGAGTCACGATCAGCGTTGTGGTATCTGCCACGCCGCCGGTGCTATGTTTATCAATTTTTACGCCGTCAATGTTTGACAAGTCCAGCTGCCTGCCGGATTCGGCCATCGCCAACGTCAGATCGACCGTTTCGGCAGGGTTGAGCGGGTGAAACCGGACGGCCATCAACCAGGCTGCCATCTGATAGTCGGGAATATCACCTGCGGTATAGCCATTTACAATAAACCGGATTTCCGCCGTATCATGCACGCCAGCCAGTTTTTTCTTTTCAATCAGGTCGACCATCCGCATTGCCGTCACCTCTTTCTTATGCCCGTGGATGAGTTTTGTCGTAAACCTCTTTGAGCCGCGTCCGGGTAACATGTGTATAAATTTGAGTGGTTGAAATATCGGCATGCCCCAGCATTTCCTGCACAGACCGCAGGTCCGCCCCATGGTCAAGCAGATGGGTGGCGAACGAGTGGCGCAGCATATGCGGTGTCACCACCGTTTTAATTTCTACCCGCCTGGCGGCAGCCTGAATGATCTGCCAAAACCCCTGTCGGCTCATTTTGCGTCCATGATGGTTGAGAAACAAGGTATCTTCTGCTGCCCGTCTGACAATTTTCGGCCGGGCCCGGTCCAGATAATCTGTCAATGCATTTTGCGCAGATCCGCCCATCGGTACGATACGTTCCTTGGACCCCTTGCCAAAACAGCGGATATAACCCATATCCATGTTGATATCGCCAAGCTTCAACGAAACCAGTTCAGAAACCCTCACGCCCGTGGCATACAACAATTCCAGCATTGCTTTATCCCTCAGTTTGGCTGGTGTGGTGGCCCCCGGCTGTTCCAGCAGGCGGTCAATTTCTTTTTCACTCAGCACCTTGGGCAGACGCTGCGGGGTCTTGAGCGAATCGATTGTTACCGAAGGATCGATCTTCAAGTGCCGCTCACGCAACATATACTGAAAAAAGCTGCGAATCGCCGCCAGCTTACGCGTAACGGAGGATGCTTTCAAATTGTCCTGCTGCAACTTGCGCAGATAATCGACCAAGGTATGAGAATGGATCTCCGCCAGACTGTCATACCCGGTCAGCGTTAAAAACGCTGCAAACTGGCGCAAGTCGCGGGCGTAGGCTTCAATCGTATTGCGGGATAGTCCGCGTTCGACCGTGATGTAGTTAAGAAACTCCTGAATCAAATCATTCATTGGATTTCCGGTCATGGCAGACCGACTTTGCCATAGGTTCCGCCGCCTCCGCTCTGCACAGTCGCAGTTCCCGTCCGGACGGCAGCAATTGCCAAAGCTGCCCGCCGCCCAGCTACACGCTCGATTTCTGTCAACGCAACCGCATGGATCAATTCCATTTCCGTTCCCAGCTCATTCACCAATTTATCAAGAGTTTTGCTGCCCAAGCCCGGCAACATGTGCAGCGGCGCCTGATAATTGTAACGCGGCCGTGCCGGCGGATGGCAGCCTGTCACCGCATCGGCGATCTGCTCAATGCGGTCCGCTACTCCCTTGACCAGTTTTTTGCCGCCGCAATTCGGGCACAACGGCGTATTTAGCGCTGCTGCGAAAATCGTCTCGCACTGTTCGCAACAGCTTTGGTGATATTTGCCCAGCCGGGGATCCATACCGAAGTTTTCCAAAACCCGCCGTCCCTGTTGTTTTTTAAAGGCCAGCGCACACTCGTCATAACTTGGCGCCACCAGTTCCAACAAATTGTATTCACGGCCGATTTTTTCCGGTGAGTGGGCGTCAGAGTTGGTCAAAAATTCAAAGCCCCACAATTCACGGATCCGATCAGCCATCGCCGTATCCGCCGATAACCCCAGCTCAATCGCCGAAATTCCGGCAATATCGGTTTCAGATAATATTGTGGTCATGCGGTCGGCACACGCTCCATACAGGCTTTTATGCGGCGTGAAGGCGTGCGCCGGGACAAACAGCGCTTCATGCGAACGTGCAATCCCCGCCAGTTGCCGCAATGGCATATGAGCATTTTGTGAGCTGAGTCCGATGTTGCGGATATGCCGTGACATTTCGCGCGATAGTGCCTGCATTGCAGGCAAATCCGGCAAGTACAGCAACGAATGGCACATGCCGCCGCCGGCCTCGCAAGTTTCAATCTCAGCGCCCAACAACAAAGCGACCCCATTACAATACTGATAGCCACCGCCTGATTGCAGGGTCAGGCCTCCTTCATCGATTAGCTGTTGGATATCCTGCTGAACATACGGCGACAGTGCATCGACTATAGCTACGATTTGCAACCCCTTGCGCTGCAAAGCCGTATCCAGAATCGTCCGCACGGTCAGGTTGCGTGAGGTGGGAATCTTTACCCATTGTCCGGCTTCACTGATGCCAACATGGATATGAAAATCAGCAAAATAGCGATTCATTTTACTTCCTGCAGCAAATAAATCCCTGCAATGGTTTTGGCATCGCAGATCGCGCCCGACTGGATCATTTGCTTAATTTCTTGCTGCTCATAGGCAATGATGTCGAGAAACTCATCTTCGTCAGGATTCACCGCCGTTTTTTGCAGCTCACTGGCAATGTAGATATGGATGACTTCATCGGTAAATCCCGGTGCGGTAAAAATCGAAGCTTTGCGGTCGAGTTTCCCGGCAAGGTAGCCTGTTTCTTCTTCCAGTTCACGCAAAGCACATTCGTCCGGATTTTCTCCTGGAGCCAACTTACCAGCCGGAATTTCCAGCAACACCTGCCCAACCGGGTGGCGAAACTGCCTAACCATCACAACCCTGCCGTCAGGCAGTACTGGAACGACCGCGATAGCACCCGGATGTTCGACGATTTCCCGCGAGGCTTCCCGGCCATTCGGCAGTTGCACCATATCGCGGCGCAAATTAATCACTTTTCCTTCGTATAGTCTAACTGACGAAACAAACGATTCTTTTAGATTCTCATCCATTAAACTCTTCCCTTCATCACCCTTGAATCGACTTGCATAGAAAGACACGACCCCAAAGGGTCGCATCAGTTAGTCCGCTATGTCTTCCCAGGGGTATCTCGTCATTGGTTGCAACGGCAGCAGCGGCGCCTCGGCGGATATTTCGCCAGACAACCACGCCGGTAACACCAGCCAGCGTAGCGGCAACCCCTTGATAACTGAAACTTGCTGCGTCAGTTGCAATCCATCCATCACATGTTGCCTGGTTGTTTCGATGCCAAGATTGGTATTGCTGACCAACCCAGTCACGGCCAAACCCGATGCCGCTTCAATATTGGCGATTGCCGCAATGACATCGGTCACCGACTGCGAAAATGGCCGGCAACGGTTCACTACCATCAATATTTCTGCGCCGTTCTGACGAAGGCGGTCACGCAGCTGTCCAAGCACAATCGCCGACTTGGCGCCGCCTACATCCATCACAACCCGATAATCGGGACTCAAAAGCACACGGGTCAAATCCGTCGGCATAACCGGCAGATCAGCATGCGCCAGCTTGACCGGAGGTGCTACGACCGTGACGCCCTGTGCTTCCAAACGGACCTTGTGCTCTCGAGTACGAAAGTAGGGTTTGACGAGGTCCATATCGATAACCGCCGCAGTCATCCCGGACAGTTGCATATATAATGCCAAGGTCACTGCCAGTTCCGTCTTGCCGCTGCCAAATTCACCCACCAACACTTTGATTCGCGGCTTAGTCTCCTCAATCGCACGAAACTCCTGTAAATCAAACTTCACAGTGCACTCCCCTATTCGTAAACGACGGCTGATTCCTCTTTGTGCAGCACACGCAGCGCACCTTCCGACAATGCCAGCAATTCATCCTCGCCTGGATAGACGAGAACTTTCCCCATGAACTTGACGCGTTCATTAACCCAACCGATCAATCGGCGCGAATAGGCCAGGCCGCCCGTCAGAACAATCGCATCAAACTCACCGTTGACCACCGTTGCCATGGCAGCAATTTCTTTGGCAATCTGGTAGGCCATCGCTTTATAAACCAGCTCTGCCTGCTCATCGCCTTCATCAATCCGCCGTTCGACTTCCCGGGCATCGTCAGTGCCCAGATGTGCAATCAGACCGCCCTTGCCGATCATCTTGCGAATCATTTCCTGCATGGTGTATTGACCGGAATAACACAATTCGATTAATGGACTCAACGGCAAATACCCCGTCCGTTCCGGCGAGAAAGCACCTCCGTCCATCGGATTGGTGATGTCGATCATCCGCCCGTTCTGTTGTACGGCGAACGAGATTCCTCCCCCCAGATGCCCCATGACCAGCGTCACATCAACGAACTCCTTACCCAATTCTTTTGCCGCCTTACGTGCCGTGGCCTTTAGGTTCAGGGCATGGAACAAGCTACGGCGCGGCATTTCCGGCCAGCCGCTCAGGCGGGCGATCGGCTCGAGTTCATCTACGCAAACCGGGTCCACGATGAAAGACGGAATACCGACCGGATCAGCAATCCCTTTGGCAATAAGACCGCCAAGATTGGAGGCATGGTGCGTCTGCACCCGGTGTTGAAGATCATAGACCATCGCTTCATTCACAGCGTAAGTGCCGCCAGGGATCGGTTTCAACGCGCCGCCGCGACCGACGACCGCATGCAGGTCGGTTACTGCAAATCCATGACGCACCAAAGCCTGCTCGACTAACTCCCGGCGATAATCATATTGGGCATAAATATCGGCAAATGGACTCAATTCTTCCTTGCTGTGTCGGATCACTTCTTCAAACAGACAGTGGGTCTCTTCGTACAACGCTATTTTGGTTGAAGTCGAACCGGGGTTGATTGCCAATACACGATACTTTTTTTTCATGGTTCAGCCTCCACTCACTACTATTTGATCGATAATTAATTTGACATCTGCTGCATTGTTTGCTTGAATTCCGCCGCCGTGTTCACCATCTCCGCTGCATTTTCCAGTCCGGCTTTTGTAATCGGATCGCCGCCAATCATCCGGGCGAGTTCATTGAGCCGTTCTGTCGCCGTCAATACACGGACGAAAGTCTGTGTACGCTCACCAACCTGCTTCTTTTCGATATAGATGTGCCGATCCGCCATCGATGCGATCTGCGGCAGGTGCGTTATGCAAAGAACTTGCTTCTGCCAGGCCACCCGGGCGATATTTTCCGCCACCTTGCGGGCTGTATGGCCGCCCACCCCAGCATCGATTTCATCAAATACCATCACCTGCGCCCCATCATTACGGGAGCACACGGTCTTGATGGCTAGCGCCACCCTCGAAAGCTCGCCGCCGGATGCAACTTTGGCCAGCGGGCGAAGCTCTTCGCCCGGATTCGCCGAGAACGCAAAGTGAACCACATCTCGACCAGTCGGAGAAAATTTTTCAGACGTCTCCAGTAACACGCTAAACTTGCCGCCAGGCATTCCCAATTCCTGCAGGTATGCTTCAATCATGCGACTCATTGACAATGCCGTTTTATTGCGTTGATCACTCAAAGCCTTCGCTTGGGCCTCTAACTGTTCTTCCTGCCGCTGCAACTGCTTTCTTAGGTTCTGCAAAATCTCATCGTGACAGGAAAGCTCTGCAACTTCTTCACTGGCGCGCTGCGCATACTCAAGCACTTCCGCAACAGATCTGCCATACTTTTGTTTTAGCCGCTGAATCAAATCCAGTCGATCCTGCAAACGCGACAGTTTAGCCGGATCATACTCTACCTGGTCGAGATAGTCACGCAGTTCCGGCGCCAAATCATCAAGTTGCACCACGATCTGGGCAATTTGCCCGGCGTATTGCGACAACGACGCATCAAAACGAGCCGCCGTGTCCAGATGACGCCGACATTCCTGTAAAATCGTAATTGCCCCTTTTTCCCGCTCATCGCCGTCAGACAGACCAGCCCAGGCCGCACCAACCGCAGCGCTGATTTTTTCTGCATGAGCCAGCAGGGATACTTGCACCGGCAACTCGGTTTCTTCCGCTTCTTTGAGCCTGGCCGCCGCAATTTCGTCGATTTGCCACTGCAGCATATCCAGTCGCTGAACGCGTTGCCTTTCGTCACGGTCAATTCCGTCAATCTTATCTTGAGTTAGCCGCCATGCCTCATAACCGTTCTGATAGTCCCTCAGTAACGGAGCAATTGCGGCATCGGCTCCGTCAAGCAGCCCAAGATAGGATTCAGGTCGCAACAATGCCTGGTTTTCATGTTGTCCGTGCATATCAAGCAACAGGTCACCGATTATACGCAGCAAAGACAGCGGCGCCGGCGTGCCATTGACCAGAACTGTGTTTTTTCCCTGCCGCGACACCGTCCGGCTGAGAAACAAAAGTCCGTCAGATTCCAGCGGAATGGCCTGCTCTTTGAGCAATTCCTGCAAAGATAAGTGTTGCCGCAATGCAAACACCGCATCAATCCGAAATTGGTCGCAACCGCTGCGGACCATTTCGATCGAAGACCGTCCCCCCAGCACTACACTAAGGGCATCAACTACCATCGACTTGCCTGCCCCGGTTTCGCCAGTCAACACATTAAATCCGTTATCGAATTCAATTTCTGCTTGTTCAATCAAAGCGAAATTGAGGACTTTTAATAATTGCAACAATTGAATCGCCTCTACATCATGGATTCAAAACGTTCCACAACTTTATGGACATCCTTTTCCGGCTTGACCACAATGAAAATCGTATCGTCACCTGCTACGGTGCCGATGATTTCCGGCCAACGGATATTATCCAGCACATACGCCACTGCCTGGGCGGTTCCCGGCAAGGTTCTGAGCACTACGATATTGCCGCTGCTATTGATCGTCAGAACCGAATCCTGAAAAGTCTTTTCCAACCTGGCTACCGATACCGTTATGCTGTGTTCGGACGGAAAGGCATAACGATGGCCGCCATCGCCGGTAGGAACTTTGACCAGCATCATTTCCTTGATATCCCGCGACACAGTTGCCTGCGTCACATCGATGCCTTCACTGCGCAGAGCATCCGCCAACTCGTCCTGCGTCCGGATTACCAGACGCTCTACAAGTTCTTTTACTTTAATTTGACGATGAATTTTCATTCAGGTCCCTCCTTGCTTTGCCAATAGTATAGAGAATCGCCGGATTATTACACTGATTGATGAAATTTAACCGCGTCACTACAAATTGCTGCTGCGAATACCGGGAGAGAGTTGTTTCGAGAAAATCTATTTCAGCCAAACCGGGGCCATGCCCCGGATAAGCAACCAAAGTAATCCTTCCGCCCGGAACCAGCAAATCAAGCACTCCCTGCAATGCGGGAGCAAGAGATGCGGGACCGGTGGTAACCGAGTGATCCTGACCAGGCAAATAACCCAGATTAAACACTGCAGCATCAATCGGAGCATCGACATGGTTTTTCACTTGTGCATGGTCGGCATGGAACCAGCTCACCTTTTCAAGAAAGCCATGCCTGGCAATCAGATCAGTAGCAGAGCGAATTGCCGCCAATTGGATATCAAAGGCAAAAATCCGGCAATCGGCTGGCGTCTGCTGGCAGAGGAACAAGGTATCATTGCCATTGCCTGCTGTTGCATCCACAACACAACGGGCTGTCGGCAATACAGGCGCCAAATGCTGACGAGCCGCCATCACCGCATTAGACGGTATCATCCGGATCGCTCCGCCGCAATTTGGTCCACAACGAATCATAATAACTGCTGCCGACAAACTTGGCAAAGCGGGCCCGGAAAGGGGACCGGCTAACGATAATTTTATCACCGCTCTTCAGATTATATACCGTTTGCCCATCAACCGTCAGCACAATATCATCATGCGTAGCCTGCGGTTCAATTCTCACTTCTTCCTTGTCGGATACGATCAGTGAACGCGTATTGAGACTGTGCGGACAAATCGGAGTGATCACGGTCACACGCAGCGCCGGACTGACAATCGGACCGCCAGCCGACAACGAATAACCGGTAGATCCGGTTGACGTCGCCACAATCAGCCCATCAGCTGGATAATTGGCCGTCAGGTGTCCATCGATGAAAAGTTTGAGGCGAATCATCCGCGAAAAACCACCTTTGGCAACTACCACATCATTCAAGGATGACGCAACTACGATCTGCTCATTGCCTCGGATGATCGCGGCATCCAGCATTTGCCTTTCTTCAATATAGTACTGGCCGTTGATGAGTTTTTCCAAACTCGGCGCCAAATCGGCCAGTTCAATTTCAGTCAAAAACCCCAACTGTCCCATATTAATGCCGCAAACAGCGATTCCATGCGGCGCCAGCTCGCGGGTCGTACTAAGCAACGTGCCGTCGCCGCCTAACGTTAAGGCGACCGTCACCACCTCGGTCAATAGTTCCCGGCTACAACCAAGTTCTGGACGATTCATTGCCGCCGCCGCTTCTTCCGGCATCACCACCGGTACTTTTTTTGCCTGCAAAAACTGGATAAGCCAGTCCAGAATCGGTGCGACTGCTTGTTTTTTCGTATTTGGAAACAAACCAATAGTGAACAAGCTATTACCTCCGTATTGGTTGCAAACTATCGTGGGCCGCCGTGACCGTCTGCTTCACCCGGGTCGGAAAATCCGCCAGCATATCGGCGGCAACGGCAAGATGCAACAAATATTCAATGTTCCCTTCCGGGCCGGTTATCGGGGAAAAACCGACATTCACCGGCGTCAGTCCCAGGCTCTGGGAAAATTCAGCGATGCGGTTAATTACTGCCTCGTGCACTGCTGGATCTTTGACCACGCCTTTTTTGCCGACCTGCTCCCGGCCTGCCTCGAACTGCGGCTTAACCAGCACCACAGCTTCCGCACCGTTATTCATAAGCGGCGGCAGCACCGGCAATACTTTGGTCAACGAAATAAATGCCAGATCCGCCGTAACAAAATCCACCGGTCCGTCGATCGCTTCTAGGGTCAGATAGCGGGCATTAGTCCGTTCCAGCACTTTCACTCTAGGGTCTGTGCGCAAATTCCAGGCCAGCTGCCCATAACCGACATCAACCGCAACCACTTGCGCAGCGCCATTTTGCAAGGCGCAATCGGTGAATCCACCGGTCGAAGCGCCCAAGTCCAGCACCCGCCGGCCGGATAAGTCAATAGAAAATTGAGCCAATGCTTTGGCCAGTTTTAAACCGCCCCGGCTGACAAATGGATTTGCCTTGCCGGCAAAAACAATCTCAGCAGTATCCGCGACCATGGCACCGGCTTTGTCAATCCGCTGCCCATCAACCATCACCTGCCCTGATAGGATGTAGGCTTTGGCCTGATCTCGGCCGGAAGCGATCCCCTGCTGGACCATCAAAGCATCAAGCCGTTGCAGTGCCATGCGACTCCTCTCCGATAAAAGCTGCGACCTGTTCGGCAATTCCAGCCGGATCCAGCCGCAAACATTGCAGCAATTCAGTTCGCGTTCCCTGCTCGACGAAACAGTCCGGCAAGCCCAGTCTTAGGATTTTCGGTCCCATGATCCCGGCGCTGTTCAACGCTTCCAATACTGCCGAACCAAATCCGCCCATCAGACAGTTTTCTTCCAATGTAACGATGGAACGGGCTGTTTTTGCAACCTGAAACAGCAATTCAGTATCCAGCGGTTTGATAAATCGTGCATTCACGACACCCGCCTGGATTCCCTGCTGCGATAACAAATCCGCTGCCTTCAGCGCCGACTGGACCATGGTTCCAACTGCCATAAAAACCAATTCGCCACCTTGCCTAAGCCATTCTGCCTTGCCTACCGGCAACCGGTTCGGTTCCGGACCCAGAATAAACCCGTCGTCACTGCGGCCCCGCGGATACCGCAACAACACCGGACCGTCCAGCTGCAATGCGGTATATAACATATCACGCAATTCGGCTTCATCCTTTGGTGTCATGATCGTTAAGTTGGGAATGATGCGGGAGAAGGAAAGGTCAAAGGCGCCATGGTGCGTCGGTCCGTCTTCACCAACAAGACCGGCGCGGTCCAAAGCAAGGATGACCGGCAGCTTTTGCAGACATACATCGTGAATCAGGCTATCAAATGCCCGTTGGGAAAAAGTAGAATACACCGCCACAACCGGTCGTTTCCCCTGCGATGCCAGACCTGCGGCCATCGTCACCGCATGTTGTTCTGCAATCCCCACATCAAAAAAACGTTCGGGAAACTTGGCGGCAAATCGGTCAAGCCCGGTACCATCTGACATGGCGGCAGTAATTCCGACCAGTTGGGGAACCCGCTCCGCCATTTCAATCATCGCATCGCCAAAGACTGAAGTATAAGTCGGGGCTTGCGCGGTCTTGATCGTTTGGCCGGATTCCACACAAAACGGTCCCACACCATGGAATTTATCGGCCCGGCATTCCGCCGGCGCATAGCCCTTTCCCTTCTGGGTCAGGACATGGACCAACACCGGAGTATGCAGGCTTTTCGCTTTTTCCATTACTTCAACCAACAGCGGCAGGTCATGCCCGTCAATCGGTCCTAAATAAGTGAATCCCAGCTCTTCGAAGAACATGCCCGGCACAAGCAGATATTTGACGCTGCTCTTCATTCGCTCTGCCGTATTCGCTACACTGTCGCCGATTGCCGGAATGCGGCGCAAAAAGAATTCTATATTGTGTTTGGCCCAGGAGTAAGTCGGCGTCAGGCGCATTTTCGCCAGATAATGCGAAACAGCTCCAACATTTTTGCTGATTGACATCTCATTGTCATTCAGTACCACAATCAGATCGCGTTTCAAGTGCCCCGCATGATTCAACCCTTCAAACGCAAGCCCGCCCGTCAACGAACCATCCCCGATGACGGCGATGACTTTATGCTTTTCACCGCGCATATCCCGGGCCAATGCCATTCCTAAAGCCGCCGACACGGAAGTACTGGAATGTCCTGCGCCGAAAGCATCATGCTCGCTCTCATCCCTGCGGGGAAAGCCGCAGATGCCTTTAAACGTACGCAGGGTTTCAAACTGGTCCTTGCGACCGGTCAAAATCTTGTGCACATAGGACTGATGGCCAACGTCAAATACGATTTTGTCCTGCGGGCTGTCAAACACTTTATGCAGCGCCAGAGTCAACTCAACGACCCCCAGGTTGGAGGCAAGGTGACCGCCCGTCCGGGCAACCGTCTGAATCATCAGTTCGCGGATTTCCTCGGCTAGCGCTTCCAGTTGTTCAAAGTTTAGCGTGGCAAGATCATCGGGTGAACAAAGGTTTTTCAGATAGCATGTCAAGTGAAGAGCCCCTTTCAGGTATAGATGATCCGACAGACAAACCAGCCGACAAACAATCCCTGCAGTGCGCCGACCAGCACTTCCATCGGCGAATGGCCGATCAATTCCTTGAGTCGGATATTCTTCAGCGGATGTTCCGCCTTGAGTTCCAAAATTATCCGGTTCAGGGTCCGGGCATGGCGACCGGCATGACGACGCACGCCTGCCGCATCATACATGACGATGCCGGAAAGAACGAACGAGATTGCAAAAAACGGACTATCAAATCCGATGGACAAGCCTGAAGATACTGTGGTGGCAACAACCATCGCCGAATGGGAACTGGGCATGCCGCCGGCTCCGGTGATCCGTTCCCAGCGAAAAGCGCCGTTAAGCACATCGCGTAATATTTTGGTCAGCTGCGCTACCGTCCAGGCTGCAATTGCCGACATGAACACCTGATTGCGCAACAGGGCAAAAAACCAATCGTTCATTTATCTGGCTCCTCAACTATCACGCGTCAGCAGGTATTCCGACAAACTGCGCAAAACCCAGGCCTTGTCGCCAAAACCCGCCAATGCGGCCAATGATTCCTGCACTGCCTCCTGCGCCATCTTCTGGGCTGCCGTCAGTGAATACACCGTGACATAAGTCGCTTTATGATTCCGCTCATCGCTGCCAATCGGCTTGCCAAGAACAGCTTCGCTGCCCGTTACATCCAGGATGTCATCGGTAATCTGAAAAGCCAGGCCAAAACTCTCGGCAAACCGGGTTAAGTCGCTCAGTTCAGCCTCAGTTGCTCCAGCCAGTATGCCGCCTGACCTTATGCTGGCCCGAAACAGAGCGCCGGTTTTGAGCCGGTGCATTAATGTCATGGTTTCCTGATCCGGCGACTTTCCTTCTGACAGCAAATCGATCGCCTGCCCGCCGACCATGCCTGATGGACCAGCTGCAAGTGCTATTTCTCGCGTTACCCGGTTGAGGGTCTCCGCCGGAACGTCAGGTTGGGACAATAATGTTTCAAACGCCAGGGTAAGTAAACCATCACCCGCCAATATTGCCATTCCTTCGCCAAAAACCTTATGATTGGTCGGCATGCCGCGCCGGTAATCATCATCATCCATCGCCGGCAAATCATCGTGTATCAAGGAGTAAGTATGAATCATTTCCAATGCGCAGGCTGACTGAAGGAACCGCCGGCCATCCATTCCCACCGCGTCAGCGGCAGCCAGCAATAAAATCGGCCGTAGCCGCTTGCCGCCGGCAAACAGGCTATACCGCATGGCTTTCATCATCTCGGCCAAAGGATCGCCTGCCTTGACAGGAACCAAAGTTTCCATCAATTCTTCCACTTGGGCCTGCCGTTCTTTCAGGTAGTTACGCCACATTATTCTTCCTCCGGTAATGTCAGTTCCATTTCGGACAATACGCCGTCCGATTCCCTGAGAACTTTATTTACTGCTTGTTCCGATGTTTTCAGTTGCTGCAGGCAAAACGCTGCCAACTCAACACCTTCGGCATGTTTTTGCATCGCAGATTCCAGCGTCAGTTCACCGTGTTCCATTTCCTCAACCAAAGCTTCCAATCTCAACAGCGCCTCATCAAAGCCTCGTTCAGCGCTTTTATTCGCAGATTTCTTCACGACTCTCGCCCCTTACTCACTCTAGTGACCTGTACCGCGAGCCGGCCTTTGTGCAGCCAAACATCCAACGTTTCACCGGAATTAACCGATTCAGCCGTGGAAATAATATCACCATTTGGCCGGCGAACAACACTGTACCCGCGTTGAAGCACTCCCCAGGGGTTCAGTAGGTTTAATTTTTTGTCGGCCATATTCAGCCGTTGTTGCTTTTCCGTCAGCACCTTTTGCATCGCATTTCCTAGACGATCTGTCAATTGATCCAGCAATTGCGCCCGGTCACGCAACAGTTCCCGGGGGCGACGAAACAGTGACGACTGTAAACAACGTTCCAGGCGCAGCCGCCGTTTCAGCAACCGGTGTCTGAGCGCCTGATTGAGCCTTCTTTGGGCTGCGGCCAGACGGCGATACAATTCCAGTCGGTCCGGCACAACCAGTTCGGCTGCCTGTGAAGGAGTTGCCGCTCGTAGATCGGCGGCAAAATCACTTAGCGTAAAATCCGTCTGGTGGCCCACAGCAGAAACGATCGGCGTCTTTGCTGCGGCTACGGCGCGCACAACCCGTTCATCGTTGAAAGCCCAAAGTTCTTCGATGCTGCCGCCACCCCGTCCGATCACGATTACATCGACCCGATTCGATTTATCGAGCAGTTTGATTGCCCGCACAATTTGCTCCGGGGCCTCTTCGCCCTGGACTTGCGCCGGGACGAGCACAATCGGAATTCCGGGGTGCCGCCTTTTGGCAACGCTAACAATATCGCGCAACGCAGCTCCGGTAGGTGAAGTAACCACTCCTACCGCCTTCGGAATAAAGGGAATCCGCTGTTTGCGACTTTCATCAAACAACCCTTCCGCCAGCAGTTTTTCACGCAATTTGGCGAAAGCAACACTAAGATCACCCAACCCCTCCGGCTGCATCGAATCGACATATAGCTGATAATTGCCATCCCGCTCATAAACCGAAACTTTGCCGGTCAGACGGACCTGCATCCCGTCTTTGGGGATAAATTTGAGCCCCATCGCTCTACTGCGAAACATCACACAGCGCAGTGAAGCTCCGGTATCTTTAATCGTGAAATAACAATGCCCCGAATGGTGCCGGCGAAAATTCGACAACTCGCCCCAAACGCGCAAACGGCCCAAAATATCGTCCAATTCGAACAACTGTCTGATATATGCGGTTAACTCGGTCACGCTGAACGCCGCAGACTGTGTTTGAAACTCCAGAATTACACCGCCTTTTGTTGCAGCGCCCACCACGCGGCACCGACCGCATTGTCGCCGCTAAATTCCGCCGCCGGCCAACTTACCTCAGCCTGTCTGCCCTGCAGCAATCCGCTGCGGATATGGCTGCGAATATACTGATTGGCAGCAACACCGCCGACTAGCAATACGCGCTTTATACCCGTAAGATCAATCGCATTGGCCAGTGCTATTCGTAATGATTCAGCGATACAATGCTGGGTAGAAGCTGCCACCGCAGCTGGGTCCGGTTGTTTTTCCAACCATCGCTTCACGTGACTTTCCGGACCGGAAAAACTGATTTTAGCGCCGGCCACTGAAACCGGGGTCATTGAAAAACCATCCAATGCCTGCATCGCCAATTTTTCCAGCGCCGGCCCGGCTGGAAACGGCAAGCCCAACGCGACGCCAACCCGGTCGATAAATTGGCCGGCATTAAGGTCGCACGAGCCCCCGAGCAACTCGACGGCAAACCCATCAGCATTCGCCTGGACTTTCAAAATTTCGCTGGTACCGCCGGATGCATGAACTGCCAAAAACGCTGGTTCAGCTTCCATCTCAGCTGACCAGAGACCTGCCAGCAGGTGGTTTTCCTGATGACTTATTTCATACACCGGACAATCAAGCATCAGTCCAAGAGTCTTTGCCGTACCCAGTCCAGCCAGAAAAACGGGCATATATGAAGAATCCACCGGACGAGGCCGCCCTGAAACGCCAATCGCCAGAACACGGGCTTCAGAACCGATCGACTGGCGCAGTCGTTCCATCACCACCGGCAGATTACGCACATGCTGAAAAATCATTTCCGATTGGGCCAATCCTTTGCCACCCGGTTTCACTTGCAACGGAATCCTGGCATCAGCCATTAAATGGCCATCAAGGCCGATTGCGGCGACAGATGTAGTATAACAGCTGGTATCGAGTCCAATTGCCAGTTCCATCTATTCCGGCATACCCCGTACCAAGGACCCCAAAATTCCGTTGACAAAACGCCCGGACTCATCAGAACCAAAATGTTTGGCCAATTCAACCGCTTCATTGACCGCCGCACGGGGGGGCACCTTGTCTTCCCCATACTTGATTTCAAAAACTGCCATGCGGGTGATGGCACGGTCAACACCACCCATCCGCTCCAGTTTCCAGTCCTTGGCCAGTTCTGATATCTGTTGGTCGATCTCATCGCGATGCGCCAGTGTTCCGGCGACAATCCATTTTACGTAATCATCGACTGATTCAGAAAACTCGATTTCCTGCATGGCATAAACCGCAGGGATAATCTCCTGCGGCGATCCACCGGTGAAATCAATGTGAAACAGTACCTGTAATGCAATCTCCCGGGCTTTTCTTCGACTCATTGTGTTTTTGACGCTCCTATTCTATCGATGCGTGCCTGGCGGCAATAGTTTGTCTAATATCTCCATCAGATCTTCTTTGTCATCAATCCGTTTACCGATAATATAACCGACAATCATGCAGAGTAAGACAAACAAGGCCTGAAAAAAACCAATGGCAAGGATCAGCAATCCCAGGATGAATCCAATCGAAACCCCCATGATTTTGCCGCTGTGAGCCCGCCAGATTTCCTGAAACAATACCGGATCCATGTACACTACACCCCCTGATATCAATCAACCCGTGTCTTGCTTTTGAACTCATTGGAAATATCATTGACCATGATGCGGACTTCCGTCATTGAAACCCCCACAGTATTCTTAAGGTATTCCTGAGTCCTTTGTTGTATTTCCGCCGCTACCTGCGGAATGTTATACTCCGGACCGACTACAATCCGCATATCAACCTTGACTTCATGTTCCAGTTGCCGAATATGGACTTTGGCGTTGCGAACGCCCCTGGTGTGCCTGGCAGTTTTCGCAATCAGTTCTTCCACTGCGCCAATTGAGATTTCAACTACACCCATTTCAGTCTGATGTACGATCTTGTTCGGGCCACGCCGCGACCTTACTCCCGCCAGCAACAACCGGATACTGACCAGGAAGAATACCCCGCCGATCAGCGCAGCTTCCCAGCGCCCATAAATAAGCGACAGCCCCTGCTGCCAATAGCTCTGTGGCAGGATTTTTAATGACAGCAGAATGGATGTCAATGAAAGCAACATCAATAAGATTGTGTAGATAGAAAGAATGATCCTATCAATAATACTCATGGTCGTCCTCCTATCTCACCCTGAGGTCTTCATCCGTATCGCCTGGTGAAAAACCCACACCTTGCACATGGACGTTGATTTCAAGCACAGTCAGTCCAGTTGCAGTTTCCACGGCCTCTTTCACCTTCTCCTGGACCTGGAGCGCCACATCCGGAATTCTCAATCCATATTCAACGACAATAAACAGGTCGACTGCGACTTCGCGAGCGCCAACCTGCACCTTAACCCCTTTTGACGTGCTCTTTTTACCCATCATCTCGGCCATGCCGCCGATAAGCCCACTACTCATCCCAACCACGCCGGGAACATCCATCGTGGCAATTCCCGCAATGGATGCAATCACTTCATCGGCAATCCGGACACTGCCCAGATCGATAAGTTCATCACCCATAGGGCCGCTTTTCCTGGTGTTGTCCACTTCGCCCCTCCTCTGCCAAAGGCCGAACGCCTAATGATATATTTTATTATTCAACCTGCAGAATGAATATCCCTGCTTTTTTATGCATTTTGAACAGCAGAGCTTGCCCTGTTCCACATTATCGATTAAAAAATCCCGCCGAAACGGGATTTTTAGCAAATCACAGTTTGCAGTTCAAATGAAACGGGATTAAGCCCGTTCCAGGTAATCGCCGGTTCGCGTATCCACACGCAATACATCGCCGACATTAATGAAGAAAGGTACTTTCACCACATGACCGGTTTCCAGCTTGGCCGGTTTAGTGCCTCCCGTCGCAGTATCGCCGCGAATTCCCGGATCGGTTTCAACAACACGAAGCTCGACGGCTACCGGCAGTTCTACGCCCATGATGGCCCCTTGATAAAACTGAACGCCGATATTCATATTTTCCTTGAGAAAATTCTTGGCACTGCCCAATTGCTCAGCCGTCATCGAAGTCTGTTCAAAATTCTCGTTGTCCATAAAATTATAAGCACCATCAGACTCATAGAGGAACTGCATCTGGCGATTATCCAGATGGGCGCGCGGCATTTTTTCACCCGGATTGAAGGTTTTTTCTACAACGGATCCGGTCCGGATGTTCTTCATTTTCGCACGCACAAACGCGGCGCCTTTGCCTGGCTTTACGTGCTGGAAATCAATAACCTGCCAGGCATCTCCATCCATCTCCACCGTCACGCCATTACGAAAATCATTGCTCGAAATCATCTACACTCCACCCTTTCATTCTAATAAAAAATTACAAACCAGTAGGCCAACATTAGGTCAACTCCAGCAAGTCCTTGCCTGTTTTACTGAGAATCCGGCACCCGTCCGCAGTCACGACGACCAAGTCTTCAATCCGGACGCCACCCCACGCAGGCAGATAAATTCCGGGTTCCACCGTGACAACCATTCCCGCCGTCAAACTGGCATCACCGGCCAGCGGCGACAAGCGTGGCGTCTCATGAATCTCCAACCCAACACTATGGCCCAACCCATGACCAAAACAATCGCCAAACCCAGCAGATGCAATAATCTGTCTTGCCACTCCATCAACAGCCAGACAGGAAGCACCGGCGTGAATCGCCGCCAGACCGGCCAACTGGGCTTGCAGCACTGTGTTGTATACTTGACGCTGCCGTTCGCTGGCAAATCCCAAACATACAGTCCGGGTCATATCCGAATGATAGCCGGCATATACCGCACCAAAATCAAAAACAACCAAATCGCCCTTTTGCAGCCGCCGGTCGCTGGCCACCCCATGCGGCAGCGCCGAGCGGGGGCCACTGGCCACAATTGTGGCAAACGCGGCACGTTCAGACCCCAGGCATCGCATCTCATATTCCAGTTTTGCCGCCAGTACTTGCTCTTCAACACCGGGCTGGACAAGTGGAAGGATTTTGGCAAAAGCCTGGTCGGTGATTTGCGCGGCAACGCTGATCTTTTCAATTTCTTCCGCTGTTTTCACTGCCCGCAGGCTATCCAGCAATACCGGTCGCCAATGCGGTTCGGCAATTTGCGACACTAGTCTTTTGAATTCTGCAACCGTCAGGTTTTCCGCTTCAAAGCCGATGTTGTTCAACTGTGCTTCTCGCAGATATTCTACAGCGGCATCCAGCGGATTACCTTTGCTTATTACGATTTCATAGGCTGGAGCCGTTTGCCGCGCCTGTTCAACATAGCGAAAATCAACAAACAGTTTTCGGTCAGTCGGCGTAACGACCAACACTCCGGCCGATCCGGCAAATCCGCTGAAGTAGCGAACGTTGATCCGCCGGGAAACCAATACTGCCGCCAAGTCCTGTTCGCCCAGCCAGACAACTAATTTTCCGTGCTGATCAGTCAAATTATTTCCTGCCCCCACGTTCGATCAAATCCACTGCTGCATAAAGTGCCAAAACATAGCCCTGAGCACCAAATCCAGCAATCTGTCCGATAGTTATCGGTGCCGTGACGGAATGCTGCCGGAACTCTTCACGGCGATAAATATTCGATAAGTGCACTTCAACTGCCGGTACGTCAATGGAGGCCAGTGCATCACGGACTGCAACACTGTAGTGAGTGAATGCCGCCGGATTGATAATGATACAGTCGAAACGGCCTGCAGCAGCCTGGATTGTATCCACCATAACCCCTTCATGGTTTGTCTGAATACATTCAACAAACACGCCAAGTTCGCCTGCTTTGGCAGCAATTACCGCATTTAGTTGTTCCAGCGTCAATGTACCGTAAATCTCCGGTTCCCGCTTGCCCAGCATATTCAAATTCGGCCCGTGAATCACCAGTATTTTTTTCTCGTTAGCCTTCATTGCCTCATCCACACTTTTTTTAGTTTTCTAATTTTATCACAAGATGCGGCGTTTTGGCTACTCACGACGTTTTCTTCGCAACATGGCATACTCGCCTGCCGGTTCATCCAACTGAATAAGCAGCATCTGCTGCGGATGCGGCGCACAAGTCAGAGGCACTCCATCAACGTCAGTCAGCAATGTCAGTTTTTGCCGTGTAACAGGTCCTGCCGGGCGCAATACTTCAATTTCATCGCCAATTTGCAGGTGGTTGCGTTGTTCCACCAAAGCCATCCCATCGAGTGCGTTCCAGCCTTTGACCAGACCGGCATACTCCCACTCCGGCTGAGTACGGACAGTTTCATATTCCTGCGAATCGTCTGCCAACTGCCCGGCAAAAAAACCGCTGGTATAGCCACGACTGCCAGCCTTCTCAATTTCTTGCCGCCACGGCCCGTCGGCAGGAAAAACCGTGTCCGCTTGCACTGCAAGTCTGTCAAGCGCTTCACGGTAAACCCGGACCACTGTCGCTAAATAGTGGACGCTTTTCATGCGTCCTTCGATTTTAAAACTCTGTACCCCAGCAGCAACCAATTCCGGTAACTGCGGCAACAGGCACAAGTCCCGCGAATTTAGAATATAGGTGCCTCGTTCGTCTTCCTCCACAGGAAAGTACTCGCCCGGGCGTTTCTCCTCCACCAACGCATAGCGCCAGCGGCAAGGCTGGGCGCATTCGCCCCGGTTTGCGGCGCGACCGGTCATATAGGCGCTCATCAGGCAACGACCCGAATAGGAAACGCACATGGCGCCGTGCACAAAACATTCCAGTTCCATCGATACATTTTGTCGGATTTCCTGTATTTCCGCCAATGATAATTCCCGCGCCAGCACGACCCGCTCGGCGCCCAGGTCTTGCCAAAACTTGGCCGACCGCCAATTGGTGGTATTGGCCTGGGTGCTGATATGCACCGGAATCTGCGGTATTACTTCCCGTGCGATGGAAAACACACCTGGGTCAGCGACCAGAATTGCATCGCAACCGGCGGCTGCCAAAGACTTTAAATAAGCTGGCAACTCCAACAGGTCGGCATTGTGGGGGAAAATATTCACGGTCACATATACTTTTCGTCCACGTTCGTGCGCATACTCACAGGCCTGAACCAGCTCCGGCGACGAAAAATTACCGGAGAAAGCCCGCAGACCAAAATTTTTGCCGCCCAGATAGACGGCATCAGCGCCATACGCCAGCGCAACTTTCAAACGTTCCATATCACCGGCAGGCGCCAGTAATTCTGGCATACTCATGTTATTCCTCATTTCCCAATCTGTCGGATCGCCGCTTCATGTTCCGCCAGCGTCCGGCTGAACCGGTGTCCGCCGGTTTTGCCGTCAACGACGAAATATAGCCAGTCCCCGGCTGCAGGATTCAGGGCAGCCTGAATCGACGACAGTCCTGGATTGGCGACTGGTCCCGGCGGCATCCCGGCGTGCAGATAAGAATTATAGGGCGAAGGCAGCTGCGTATCGGCGATCGTCAATTCTTCCTTGGCATAACCCAAAATGTATTGAATCGTCGCACAAGACTGCAACGGCATCTCAATCTTGAGCCGGTTGAGAAAAACCCGGGCTACCATTGGTCGTTCCTTGGCTAGTTGGACTTCTCGCTCGATCAACGATGCCAATACGATCACTTCATACGTTGACAAGCCAATATCCTTGGCTTTTGCCTGCAATTCGGGCGTAAACTGGCGCTCAAATTCTTTGGCCATAATTTGCAAAATATCTTCTTCACTGGCGCCACGATTGATCCGGTATGTATCCGGGAACAGAAACCCTTCGGCACGGTATTTGACGTCCGGTCGGCTGGGTTGTTTGTCAAACGGCGAATAGTTTTTGGCCAGCGCCAAAAAACGGTCTTTGCGGGCCAACCCCTTTTCTTCCAGCAGGGAAGCGATCTGTTCCACAGTAAAACCTTCCGGTACTGTAAACTCCGAATAGACGGTAATCCCCTTGGCCATGATTTCGATAATCCGCTGGATATCCATGTTGCGGGAAAATGCAAATTCACCGGCCTGCAGCGATTTATCCAGTCCAGCCTGCCGGGCGGCAAATAGAAACACTGTCCGGTTGCGAATTAAATTGCGCTCCAACAGAATATCGGCGATAGCCCCTGTCGTCATGCCAGACTTCACTTTGATGGTCACCGGCTTGGCATCGGTCGGCTCCACCGGTTTCAACTGCTGATTATACCAATACACGCCGCCTGCCATCGCCACTAGAATCAGGAACATCAGTCCAATCAACAGCGTACGTTTGCGTGGAGCCCGTGGAGTCGGCAGCGGGTTAGCCGATCCAGATCCTTTGCCGGAATCAGGTCCACAGAAAAAAAGAAGCCGGTTAGGCTTCATAAGGTTCGGAATCCATCAGCTTCTCGTAAGCCTCACACACTTTATCGTATTCGGGGTCTTCCGGATCAATGAAGACGAATGCCTGTTCCCCATCTGCCATGATTTCGACACGGGCGATTTCGACTTCGCAGTCATCGTCGCATTCGCACGCTTCATCGCCACAACCGCATTCATCGTTTTCTTCGTCATATTCGGCTTCATCATCAATATAAACCAGAATTGCGTACTTTTTATCACCGACATCTACATAACGATGAACATAATATTCATTGCCTTCTTCATCAGTAAAAATATCGATTTCTTCCGCTTCATCATGTTCAAAATCTGCCATTTTGCACCTCACATAAATAATTGATATGAATTAATCGTATACCATAAACAGACCCCTGTCAATGCTGCTTCAAGTTGGGACAGAACTTGCCCGGCGGGCCCGCAGATCCATATACCCCTGCAAAATCAGACTGGCGGCAACCTTGTCCACAACTTTACGACGACGGGAACGGCTCATGTCAGCGTCTACCAACACCCGCTGTGCGGCAGCCGTAGTCAATCGCTCATCCCAGTATTCCAGCACCAGTTCCGGTTTTCGTTCTGCAAGTTGCCTGCCAAACGCTTTCACTTTGTCCACCATTGGGCCGCTGCTGCCATCCATATTGCGCGGCAGGCCAAGGACCAAATGGGTAACGGCATACTGTTCAATCAGCTGCACTACCTGATCAAGATCGTTGGCAGCACCCCGGCTATGAATCACACAAAGTCCCTGAGCTGTTAAAAGCAATTCATCACTGAGTGCGACGCCAATCCGGCTCTCGCCCAAATCCAGTCCCATGATGCGCATTATTGTTGTCTCCTTGCAGTTTGATTACTACTTTACTGCTAAAAAACGCCGCTGTGAGTTCTCTTCACAGCGGCCGTACGTTGAGCCCATACTTAACGATCTTTCAAATAATAACGCACCAGTTCCTCCAGTAGCTCATCACGCTCCACCCGGCGAATCTGACTGCGTGCTTCCTTATAATTGGTAATATAGGTGGGATCGCCGGACAATAGGTATCCAACCAGTTGATTGATCGGATTATACCCCTTTTCCTTCAATGCGGCATACACGGCATCGAATATTTTTCCGGCTTCGGTCTTCTCTTTTTCCACAACAAATTTCATTGTTTCGTCAAATGCCGTAGTGGAAGGATCTTTACCGAGAAGTTCGCCGACCTCCAGCGGTTTGTGAATTGTATCATCGGCTGAAAAGCTCATGCGCGCCCATCTCCTGTCATCCATCATTACGAATACTGGTCCTGCAAATATATATTCGCCGCATTACTCGCAGTTCCTGCCACCATTGGCTGAACAACCTAACGCAGCTGTTTTTCCAAAAGCGATGCAACGATAGCCAGTGCTGTTGGCAATTTTTCGGGATTCTTGCCGCCGGCCTGCGCCATTTCCGGTCGTCCGCCGCCGCCGCCGCCGGCTGCCGCCGAGACTTCTTTCACAATATTGCCGGCATGCGCCCCGCGTGTCACGGCTTCCTTGCTCGCCATGGCAACAAAATTCACTTTGTCGCCAACCACTGCGCCAAGGACAACCACTCCTGACTGGAGATTGTCGCGGACCATGTCGGCCATTGAGCGCAGCGCGTCCATGTCCGGTGCATCCACAGCCGCTGCAACAAAAGGAACTCCCTTGATTTCAACAACCTGCTGCAGCAGGCCCTGCACCGCAGTCTTGGCGTGTTGCAGTTGCAGTGCGGCCAGTTCTTTCTCCAAGTCCTTGCTATGGCCGAGTGCCAGTTCCAAACGGCTGACCAGTTCTTCCGGCCGAGTTTTCAGCAGCTGCGCCGCCTGCTCCAGCATTGCCTCGCGCTGGTTGGCGTATTCCAGAGCTGCCAGGCCGGTCACTGCCTCAATCCGGCGCAGACCGGAACCAACGCTTGATTCGCTGACGATTTTGAACAAACCGATCTCACCGGTAGCAGCAACATGCGCCCCGCCGCATAACTCTTTGGAAATATCACCGACAACCACAACGCGGACTTTTTCACCATATTTTTCACCAAACAGGGCCATGGCGCCCATTTGTTTGGCCATGTCCTGACTGGTTTCCAGCACACCAATCGCCGCATTCGCCAAAATTGACTGGTTGACGGCCAATTCCACGGTTGCCAGCTCTGTGGCGCTCATCGCAGCAAAATGCGAGAAATCAAACCGCAGCCGGTCCGGGCCGACATAGGATCCGGCCTGGTTGACATGCGTGCCCAGCGTATCCCGCAGCGCAGCATGCAACAAATGGGTTGCCGTATGATTACGGGCGCTGGCCGCTTTGCGTTCGACATCAAGTTCAATTTGCACCTTATCACCCTGTTTGAGGAAGCCCTCCACCACGGTGCACAGGTGATAAACGGTTCCATCCGGCAGTTTGCGGGCAGTAGTGACTTCCAGTTTCCCCAGCGGTCCTGTCAACATGCCGGCATCGCCGACCTGTCCGCCGCCTTCGGCGTAAAACGGCGTCACATCCAAAATCACCGCAACTTCTTCGCCGTCACGGGTTTCTTCAACAATGCGCCCGTCACGGAATAAGCAAACCACCGTGCCTGTTGTCGCCGCAACATCCACTTTAAGTTTGTCGGTTCCCAAGCCTGACAGGTCAGGGATGGCGACTACGGCATCCGCTTCATGGCGGGCAGCCCGGGCCCGCTCACGCTGCTCTGTCATCGCCCGGTCAAATCCGGCCTTATCCAGTTTCAATCCCTGTTCTTCCAACATTTCCGCCGTCAGCTCCCAGGGGAAGCCAAACGTATCATACAGTTTAAAAGTAATGGCGCCATCGAGAATTGCACCGCCGGCGGCCTTGACGGTTTCAATATGCTGATTCAACAATTCAGTTCCCTGGGCCAGCGTCTCACTGAACCGGGCTTCTTCCAGCTGAATCACTTTCTTGATGTAGTCACGCTTTTCACCGATATCCGGGTAAGGTTGGCGGAAAATTTCCGCAACCACGTCGACAATATCGACCAAAAATGGTTTTTCTATCCCAAGCAAGCGTCCATGACGCACGGCCCGGCGCAATAAGCGCCGCATCACATAGCCACGGCCTTCATTCGAAGGCAGGATGCCGTCGGAGATCATTACGGTCACGCTGCGGGCATGGTCGGCAATTACTTTTAAGGATACATCCGTACGGTCCTGTTTCCCATATACAACCCCAGCGACTTTCATCGTGTGTTCAATGATCGGGAACAACAAATCCGTTTCAAAATTGGATTTTTTGTTTTGCATCACAGACGCAATCCGTTCGAGACCTGCGCCCGTATCAATGTTCTTTTTGGCCAGCGGCGTATATTTCCCAGCTTCGTCACGGTCAAACTGCGTAAACACCAGGTTCCAGATTTCCAGGAAACGGTCGCAATTGCAACCTACCGCACAATCCGGCTTACCACAGCCGCGTTCCTCACCCAAATCAACATAAAGTTCCGAGCAGGGACCGCAAGGGCCAGTGCCAATTTCCCAGAAATTGTCCTCCATCCGGATAATCCGCTCCGGCGGCAATCCGATATCCTTGTTCCAAATTTCAAATGCCTCGTCATCATCCG
>CAYLSL010000007.1:0-41894 GCA_964386615.1 uncultured Veillonellaceae bacterium | reverse complement strand
CTGCTTCCTGATCCGGACCGCCTTTAATGATTGCGACGGCGCCGATTTCATAACCAGTGCCTTCGGCCGGAGCCGACAATACCAGATCTTTCATGCCTTCTTCCTGATATTTGATCGCATCGTGCAGGAAGGTGAGACCGACGGTCACTTCACCCTGTCCGGCCATTCGGGCCGGCGCGGTTCCGGTTTTTTGATACACTTTTATCTGTCCATTGAGTTTCTTCATGTATTCCAACCCTTTTTCCTCACCCATCAGTTGGACGATGGTGGCCAGCATCGTGTAGGCAGTGCCGGAAGCTCCGGGGTTGGCCATCGATACTTGCCCTTTCAGTTCAGGACGCAGCAGGTCCTGCCAGGTCTGCGGCACCGGGATGCCTTTTTCTTTCAGCAGTTTTGCGTTGGACGAAAAACCAAGGTATCCTACATAGATGCCAGTCCAATAACCGTCGGCATCTTTGAACTTGGCCGGGATTTTGGCAGCAACCGGCGACTGGTATTTTTCCAGCAGTCCTTCGGCTTTGGCCGCGATAAAGGCATCAGCCGGTCCGCCCCACCAGACGCTGGCTTTCGGGTTGTTTTTTTCAGCCCTGATCCGACCGAGAACTTCACCCGAGCTCATCCGTACTGCATCGACTTTAATGCCGGTATCTTTCTGGAACTCCTGAATCGCTTTCGCCATATGATCTTCCATAAGTCCACAATATAATGTCAGTTTCAACTGTTTGGTTTCGGTTTTGGCTGGGGTGCCGCCACCGCATCCCGACAGGACCAATGAGGCGACAAACAGGCACAGGAGTAACAAACTGGAGACTTTTAAACTGCTTCGATTCATGCTAATAATCCCCTCCGTTTTCTTTGTGGACCGCAACGCACAGCGTATGCTAAATTCACCATTAGTATAGCGCTAAAAAATGCAGTGCGTCAATCAAGAATCCCTTGTTTGACGCCTTAGCGAATCCAAGTTATAATAGTTTTAATATTTAGATATGCAACATATTCTCGGCAGCGATGGGGAGAGAGAGCAAGAGAAATTCCCGGTATGTTGGTGATTTTTTTGTCACCCGTCCGGGGTTTTGTGTTTCTATATTTTCTTCAGAAACATGGAATACTTCGAAAGGGTGGCATGAATGGAAAGAAAACTTTACTCTGAGGAATTGGCCAATATCAAAAACCTGACGCTCACAATGGGGCAAAAGACCGTTGACGCGGTTCGATTTGCCACCCAGGCGCTTGTCGCCAATGATCCGGATATGGCAACCAAAGCGCGTGAACTGGAAAAAGAAGTGGATGTGCTTTACCGGCAGGTCGATGATCGTTGTATCGTCAGTATTGCCACGCAGCAACCGATGGCAGGCGACTTGCGATTTCTTGTTTCGACGCTGAAAATCGCAACAGAGATTGAGCGCATCGCCGATTATGCCAACAATATCGCAAAAATGGTACAACGAAAGTTTTCCAACGAGGACATGTCGCCAACAGAATCCTTGAAACCATCCGTGGACATTATGTCGCGTGAAGCGTTAAGCATGTTGATGGAAGCCCTGGAAGCGTATGAAAAGAATGATTCGGATCTGGCGGCGTTGGTGCCGAAACGGGATGCTCTGGTCAATCGCCTTAACAAAGACTTATTTCGCAATATCCTGGCGATGGCAACCGTTAAAAAATACGCCAATGAACTGGCAATGGATTTTCACACGGCAGTGCGCTATATCGAGCGGGTTGCCGACCGATCCGGCAATATTGCCGAGTATGTATATTATGCTGCAACAGGCTACCGTTTTCCGGATAATAAAAAGTAGACGACAGGCTATTTGAAACGAGGGGAGGCTGAAGCCTTGCCGATGGACTGGATTCTTGGTGAACTGATTGATGTCATGCGGCTGGTGATAGCCGCGTTTCTGGGTGGCGTTGTCGGGCTGGAACGTCAACAGCGCCACAAATCAGCCGGGCTGCGGACTCATATTCTGGTGAGTCTGGGGTCTTGTCTCGTAATGGTAATTTCAATCAAGATTTATACCGGTGTACAGGGCCTGACCAATGCCGATCCGGCCCGTTTGGCAGCGCAAGTGGTCAGTGGGATTGGCTTTCTCGGCGCCGGAACGATCATGAAGGAAGGGTTGACCATCAAAGGGCTGACTACGGCAGCCAGTCTGTGGGTGGTTGCCGGCGTCGGACTGGCAGTGGGCGGCGGTTATTACGTCGGCGCGGTAGCAACGACGGTGTTGTCTGTACTGGCCCTGACGTATTTGCCGCGTTACGAAAGACTGTATGGTTGTGGGCCTTCTCAGGTAGCAATGATTATCAAGTCGGTGGACAAGCCTGGTCAAATCGGTCGGGTCGGATCATTTTTGGGTACGAAAAATGTTGCAATTTGCGATATAAAAATTGACGAGGTCGGCAAGAATGAAATTCATATTTCGGTGATTTTGGACATGACTGACCGACGCATGGTGCCGGATATCTTGGAAGGGTTAAAACAAATTGAAGGCGTAAGTGATGTCTGGGTGGAATAATCAAAGCAGGATTTAGACTGTTAAGCGCGAAGATACAGTTTGGACCTTTTCCATGGGTTTTACGGCCGGAAGCTGGCCGAGAGGATAAAAAAGTTGAAAGGTGGGGGATAGTGGAATGAGGAAAACAACAGTAATCTTGGTGCTCATGATGTTTGCCATCGCGGCAATCGCGACAGGTTGCGGCGGCGGTGAGAAAAAACCGGCAGAACAGCCTAAAGCCAAAGGACCTTCCGGTACGCTGATGATTTACACCTCGATTTACCCGGATATCGTTGAATTGGTCAAGCCGGCGATTGCAAAGAAATTCCCGGACTTGAAAGTGAACTGGTTCCAGGCGGGTTCCGAACAAGTTATGGCTAAGTTGGCCGGCGAGATTGAAGCAAAAAAAGTCCAGGCAGATGTACTGCTGGTGGCTGATCCTGCGTATTACCTGACGCTGAAGGACAAAGGCCTGCTAATGAAATACGACTCGCCGATGCGTAAAGACATTACTGGCAACAAAGACACCGAAGGGTTTTGGACCGGAGTCCGGATCAATGCCATTGTAATGGCCTACAATACAAAAAAAGTTAAGCCGGAAGAAGCGCCGAAAACCTGGCAGGAATTGACGGATCCAAAATGGAAGAACCGCATAGCCATGGCTAACCCGTTGCTGTCCGGGACGGCCTATGTCGGAGTTGGCGCATTGGTGCAGAAATATGGCTGGGAATATTTCGACAAGCTAAAAGCGAATGGCATCAAAGTGGAAGCTGGAAACACTGCCTTGCAGAATAAACTGGTACAGGGTGAGTATGACGTAGTCATCATTCTCGAAGAAAACATTCTAAAAATGTCGGATAAAGGCGAGCCCGTCAAGGTCGCCTATCCTGCAGACGGAGTCGTGATTAACCCGAGCCCGATCGCAATTTTCTCCAGCGCACAAAATCCAGAAGCGGCTAAGGCGCTGACAGATTGGTGGTTGTCAAAAGAAGGACAGGAAATGGTAGTTAAAGGCTGGATGCATTCGGTGCGTGACGATGTTGCAGCGCCCAAAGGTGCGCCTGCACTGAAAACGCTGATGCCTACAGCCCTCAAGATCGACTGGAACCAACTGGCCAAAGAAAATGAAAAGTTCAAGGAACAATTCCGCGCCAGAGTGCTGGAAAAGAAATAAGCGGTTATTAACCTAAAGCGGACGGAGGTGGAGCCAACTTACTCCACCTCCCTATAATGCCACTATGCAGGGGGTTTATTCGTGGGAAAAAAATGGCTTCCCCAGTGGGATACCAAATGGATCATGATTTTATCCGCAGTTGCTTCCTTGGTGATTTTTGTCGTATTGCCGATGCTTTATCTGGTCTACAAGAGTTTCATCATTAATGGAGCTCTGGACATACATCATTATCAGACGGTATACAGCAAAGCGGTCAATTGGAATGCGCTCAGCAACACACTTAAAGTATCGTTGTACTCTACCGCCCTGGCAGTATTGATTTCTTTTCCGCTTGCCTGGTTGATCGGACGGACCGATTTGCCGTGGAAAGGTTTCTTCCGCACCCTGTTTGTAGCAACGTACATGATTCCACCGTATGTGGGCGCGATCGCCTGGATTCAGCTGCTGAATCCGCGAGTCGGTTATGTCAATAAGTTTCTTGTGGAGACTTTTCAACTGGTTGAAGCACCATTCAACATCTACTCGATGTCGGGGATGGTGTGGTGTCTGACTCTTTTTTATGCTCCTTTCGCCTTTATCACGATTTCAAGGGCGATGGAAAAGATGGATCCAACATTGGAGGAAGCCTCCCGGGTTTCCGGCGCTTCCCCGCTGCGGACTCTCTGGAACGTGACGATTCCGCTGATGTATCCGAGTATTCTGGCGGGAGGCATCCTGGTTTTTATCGGCGTCGCTTCCGCCTTCGGCACGCCGTCGATCATCGGCATGCCGGCTAATATCGAAGTATTGACGACCCGAATCGTAACCTATATTTATATGGGCGATACCAAAGGGATTCAAGAAGCAACTGCCCTGGCGGTATCCTTGATGATGGCCGCCAATGGATTATTGTATCTGTCGATGTTTGGCCTGGGCAAGAAAGAATATGTCACCATCGGCGGCAAGAGCACCCGGCCCAACCTGGTGGAACTCGGCAAATGGAAATGGCCCGCTTTTTCAATGGTTATGGGATATGGCGCTATCTCGGTTTTTCTGCCCATCGGTTCAGTGTTGGTGACATCACTGATCAAGTCGATGTCCCGCCCAATAACTTGGGATAATCTTACGTTATCGACATGGAAGGCGGCTATGGAAAACACCCAATATACCGAACCGCTGATGAACAGCTTCATCCTGGCAATTGCCGCCGCGACAATTGCTACAGTTATAGGTATCTTTATTGCTTATCTGTTGATGAAGACAAAAGCCAAAGGGCGAAAGATTCCGGATGCACTGGCGACACTTGGTGGAGCTACGCCGGGCATCGTTATTGCACTGGCATTGATTATAACCTTTTCCGGGAATTTTGGTCTGAACTTGTATTCTACCATGACGATTCTGGTGGTGGGTTATATTGTCAAGTATCTTACGATGTCAGTCCGGACAATATCTGCCTCACTCAGTCAGGTTCATCCATCATTGGAAGAAGCTGCACTGAACTCAGGCGCCAGTTGGCTACAATCGCTGCGCGACATCATGTGGCCGCTGATCCGGCCTTCTGTTGTGGCTGGCTGGTTCCTGGTGTTCATGCCATCTTTTTACGAATTGACAATGTCCATCATTCTTTATGGTGCACAGACAAAGACCATCGGTGTATTATTGTATGAGCTCCAGACCTATGCAGATCCCCAAGACGCATCGGTGCTGGCCGTAATCATTCTATTGATCGTTCTGGTTGGCAACCTGGCCCTGCGCAAGGTTTCTCGCGGCCAGATCGGCATTTGATCTGAAAGGAGCCGGAATTGTGGCAGATGTAAAAATCAGTTCGGTGACCAAAAAATTCGGTGATGTTTTCGCAGTCAACAATTTCAACGCAGTAATTAAAGATGGAGAATTTGTCTCGATTTTAGGACCATCCGGTTGCGGCAAAACCACAATGCTACGGATGATCGCCGGATTTGAACGGGCGACTGAAGGTGAGATCGCAATCGGCGATCAGGTTGTCAGCAAATCCAGCGCCGGTATTTTCGTGCCGCCGGAAAAGCGCCACATCGGCATGGTTTTCCAGTCCTATGCCGTTTGGCCGCATATGAATGTCTTTGACAATGTTGCCTACCCGTTGAAGATTCAGAAGGTGCCGGCAGACAAATTGAAAGAACGGACCGAGCAGGCGCTCGATCTGGTGCACTTGGCAGAATATGCGGCGCGGTTCCCCAATCAGTTGTCGGGCGGACAGCAGCAACGTGTTGCGTTGGCGCGGGCGCTTGTTGCCGAGCCAAGTTTGCTACTATTGGACGAACCTTTGTCCAATCTTGATGCCAAATTGCGCGAGAGCATGCGGTTTGAAATCAAGGAGCTGCAAAAGAAACTAGGCATTACCGTTGTTTACGTTACTCATGATCAGGCGGAAGCGATGGCGATGTCTGACCGGATCATTGTCATGCACAAAGGTGTCATTCAGCAGGTGGATGAACCGATTCGCGTCTATGAGCATCCGGCCAATCCGATAGTTGCAGATTTTATCGGCTTGGTTAATTTCCTCGAAGGGGAAGCTGCGGACGGGATGATTTCATTCAAGGCGCTGGGCTGCTCAATTCCAGCTGGAGTTGATTTTTCTGGACCAGCCCGAGTGGCCGTCCGACCTGAGCATATCCGGATTTCTAAAACTGACGGCTATTTGCGCGGCACGCTGGTCAACAAGTTTTACCTGGGCGATTCCACCGACTGCCGGGTATTGGTTGGCGACACAGAGCTGCGGGTGATTGACCGGGGCGCCGCATTTGCCGAATACAACGACGGTGAGGAAGTTTTCCTTAGTTTTGGCCATGTGATGGCGTTTCCAAAATGAGTTCACTGGCTGACATTCGGCTGTTTTTGCTCGATATGGATGGCACTGTTTATCTGGGGAGCCGGCTGTTGCCCGGTTCCCTTGATTTTTTAAACTATTTGCGCGAGACGGGGCGCGACCATCTGTTTCTGACAAATAACTCATCACGAAATGCAAATTACTATGCAGAAAAGCTGACCCGCTTCGGTTGGTCGGCCAGCACTGCAGAAGTGCTGACTTCCGGCGAAGCCACTGCATTGTATCTGGGCGGGTTGAAACCTGCAGCGCGGGTTTTTTTACTGGGAACGCCGGATTTGGAGCAGGAATTTGTTTCCCATGGGTTCCTGTTGACCGATCAGCAGCCGGATTACGTAGTGCTGGGATTTGATATGACTCTGACCTACGATAAGTTGGTGCGGGCTTGTGACCTGATTCGCGATGGGGTACCGTTTATTGCCACGCACCCTGACTTTAACTGTCCGACAGAAACCGGCTATATTCCCGATTGCGGCGCGATGATTGCGTTGATTACTGCTTCGACTGGTGTGACGCCCAAAGTGATCGGTAAACCAAACCGCGAAATTATCGATGCATTGTTTCGTAAAAAACCGGTGCCGCGGACGCAGGTTGCAATGGTCGGTGACCGGCTCTATACGGATATAGTGATGGGCCATAATGCCGGAGTGAGCTCGATCTTGGTTTTGTCGGGAGAAGCACGGCGAAATGACATTGTGTCTGCTCCGATTAAACCAAACTATGTGTTTGACGGACTGGGTGCTCTATATGAAGAGTTGCGCCGCCTGGATGCGCTGCAATCCAAGCCTTGATAGGTTTGGGCAGCTGACGTTGATGCAAATATAAGACAATAAAAGCGGTGCGGCGGGGATGATTCCCTGCCGCACCGCTTTTATTGTTGAAAATATAGTTGCCGAAACGATTATTTCAGATAATCCGGCAACCAGGTCGCTAACCAGGGTTGCCAAGCCACGATGATGAGGGTCAAGACCATCAATAGGGCAAATGGCAACACTCCACGCAAAATTTCCGTCATTTTGGTACCAGGGGATATGCCTTGAATAACGAACAGGTTCATGCCGACGGGAGGGGTGATTAGTGCCAACTCCAGGTTAATCACCAGGATAACGGCAAACCAGATCGGTTCAAAGCCGAGTTTTAAGATCAACGGGTATAACAAGGGTACTGTAATCAAAATGATTGAGATGGATTCCAGAATGCAACCAAGGAATAACAATAGGATGTTGATGGCCAGAAAGATAACCCAGCGGTTGACATCCATGCCGGTTACTATCTCTGTAAGGTGCTGGGGAATCTGCATGATTGTAAGTACAAAGCCGTACAGCATGGCGCCGACAACGATAGCGAGCACCATGGCATTGCTTTTGGCTGTTTCCACCAAAATGCCCTGTAGATCCCGCAGTGATAAGGTGCGATATACGAAGAATGTAATGAACAAACTGTAGATAGTACCAACCGCTGCGGCTTCTGTCGGCGTGAAGATTCCCGAGTAGATGCCGCCGATAATCAGGACCGGCAGAAAAAGTCCCCAACTGGAGTGGCGCAGTGCAGCCAGCCGTTCATCCCAGGTTGCTGGCGGTTGCGCCGGTACTTTTTTGGAAACGAACAGAACGACATAAAGAATGAACAGCCCCGTAAGCAGGATACCCGGCAATACACCAGCCATGAACAAAGCACCGACCGAATCGCCGGTTATGGCGCCGAACAGTATCATGGGAATACTCGGTGGAATTAAAATGCCTAAAGTACCGCCACCTGCGACCAAACCAAGCACCAGTTCCTTGGGATAGCCGCGCGAGACCATTTCGGGAATTGCCACCATGCCAATCGTGACAGCCGTAGCAACACTGGAACCCGATATGGCGGCAAAGGCGGCGCAAGCCAACACGGTGGCGACGCCAAGGCCGGCAGGCAGATGACGCACCCATTTGCCGGCGACCTCATATAGATCATTGCCTACTTTGCCTGTGAGAAGAATTTGGCTTAGCAAAATATATAGTGGAATCGATGACAGGACGAAGTCATCAAGCGTTTTGTAGGCGATAATTGGGATCTGCGCCAAGGCCTGGGGCCCCATCATCACCGTGAATCCGGCCATACCTGTTAATCCAAGGCTGAATGCGACCGGCAACCCAATAAACAACAGAAGTAATAAAGAACCAACAATCAGGATCATTAGTGGCCCTCCTTCTCTGCTGTAGCAGTAGCAGGAGCGAGCAGGTTGGCGATAAATTGGAGTGAAAGAAGCGCAAATCCAACTGGCAACGCAAGTTGCGGCAAGTACAGCGGGATTCGCAAAGTGCTGACAGACAACATATTAAGACGATAAGAGTTCAATGCCATTTCGGCGCTGGTCACGAGAAACACCAGGCTGAAAATCAGTCCCAGCAGCGAAACAAAGGCGCTAAGGGCTTTATTCGTTTTGGGAGGCAACTTGGTAATCAACAGGTCAACGTTGATGTGTTTGCCGGAGGCGAGTGCCGGGGCAAATCCTAAAAATGCGCTGACCATTACCAAGTACACAGAAGTTTCATTGACCCATTCGGTGGGGGCATCGAAGACAAAGCGCAGAACGACTTCATAAGCAACAATAATGGCTGTCGCGAGGATGCAAATCCCCGCGATGACACCACTGACACGGCTAGCCCCGGTGGCTAGCCCGACGATGAAATTTCGAATTTAAACCACCGCCTACTTCAGATTTTTGCAGAAATCAACCATTTGTTTGCCGACATCACCAGTTCGCTTGATGAATAGCGCATGAACCGATTCGGTAGCTTTTTGCCAAGCGGCGATTTCATTTTCTGGAACGACATAAACTTGCATTCCTTTTTCTTTTAGGCCACTGAGTGCTTTCTCTTCTTCAGTTTTAACCTGGGAGCGAATGTCTTTTTCCACTTCTTTAGCAGCTTCTTGCACCGCTTTTTTCTGGTCGGCGGAGAGCTTATTCCAGGACTTCAGATTCATTGTGGCAATGAATTCTGGGAAAGCATGATTTGTGATGGTCAGGTATTTGCTGACTTCGTACATTTTGCGGTCCATCATTGCAGTAGTGCCTGAGGTTTGTCCATCAATAGTATTACGTTGCAATGCCATGTAGACTTCACCGGCTCCCATAGTTACAGGGGCGGCGCCCAAGGCTTTGATGGTTTCCGAGGGCAGTTCACCATAACCGCGCAATTTCAGGCCTTTAAAATCTTCCGGCTTGGTCAGCGGGCGTTTGCTGTTGGCAAACTGAACAAAACCATAGTCGACCCAAATCAAGGGACGAACGCCTTTTTTCTCCATTTCGCCGGCTAATTTTTCACCGACGCCGCCTTCAAGGGCCTTGGCGACTTTTTCATAACTGGGGAACAGAAACGGTACGTCAAAAATTTCCATGACAGGAATTACCGAGGCCCACATTGCGGTTGAGTTGAGCCCAATATCAATGCCGCCGGCCATCAGGGCATCATTCATACTTTTGTCATTATAGAGCTGACCGGACGGATAAATCTGAACCGTGACCGACCCTTTGGATTTTTCGCTGACTTTCTTTGCGAAATTTTCCATACCGCGCGCCATGTGGTTGGTGATTGGCAGATTGTGCGCCAACTTAAGGGTGACTTTTTCGCCAGTGCCGGCTGCAGCTGGCGCTGCAGGCTTGCTATCGCCGCCGCAGCCGGCGACAAGGGCCATCAGGCAAACCATAGCGACTAAGATACTCAAATGCCGATTCCAAATTCTCCTCTTCATTGTGATTCCTCCTCGCTTTTTTTGACTCCATATTTTTTCTCCAGTGCTGAATACTCGTTCAATCCGACTAATTGATTAAATTCTTGAAAAGAGTGCATTTGATCTGCTACAGCAACAGTAGTGCCTGTTTTCTGCAACTCACCATAAACTTTTTCCAGTGTTTTTAATACGGCATAGAGTGCCGTGCAAGGCCAGAAAACGACTTTAAAACCCAATGACTTCAACTGATCCGGCGTTAAAATCGGCGTTTTTCCACCCTCGATCATGTTGGCCAGCAAGACTTTGCCTGGAAAGGCCTGACCGATTGCAGCCAGCTCAACTTCATCCTGTGGTGCCTCGATGAACAGGGCATCCGCGCCAGCCGCAAAACAAAGTTGCCCGCGCCGGATGGCTTCTTCCAATCCCAACACGGCGCGAGAATCGGTACGGGCGATAATAACCGTATCTGGATTGGTGCAAGCGTCTTTGGCAGCACGAATCTTCATCGCATGTTCTTCGGCAGCGATGACTTCTTTTCCCTGCATGTGTCCGCAGCGTTTGGGCCAAACCTGATCTTCAAACAGGATTGCAGCGGCACCGGCTTTTTCATATTCAACGACAGTCCGGCGAACACTTAAGGCATTGCCATATCCGGTATCTCCATCGGCAAACAAGGGTAAATTGACGGCATCACAGATTGTTTTTACAGCTTGGGCCATTTCTGTCATGGTGAGGTAACCGACATCCGGCTGTCCCAGTTTGGCGGCAGCAATGCTGTACCCACCCATGACCAGCGATTTAAAACCTGCACGCTCTGCGATTTTGGCTGTCAGCGCATCATAAACGCCAGGCAGAACCAAAAATTCAGGGCTGTTAAACAAACGGCGGAGTACGGAAGCTTGTGGGTTATACAATGCAAAGATTCCTCCTTAATACAGGAACTTGACGAATACTTACAAAGCAGCCAGCACTTTGGCCGCCATTTCAGAAGTTGAGCAACGGATCAGTCCGTCCTGCATCATGTCGCCGGTACGGTATCCATCGGCGAGTACTTTTTCTACAGCCGTTTCGATAAGATTTGCCGCCGCCTCGTTAGACAAAGAATGCCGGAACATCATCGCGACGGAAAGAATAGTGCCGAGCGGGTTGGCAAGCTGTTTGCCGGCGATATCCGGTGCTGATCCGTGAATGGGTTCGTACAGACCGGTTCCATTGCCCAGGCTTGCGGATGGAAGCATCCCGATGGAACCGGTAATGACGGCTGCCTCGTCAGTCAGGATGTCGCCGAACAAATTGCCGGTGACGACTACATCGAGCGCTTTCGGCGCCATGACCAGTTGCATCGCGCAGTTGTCTACATACATATTTTCCAACTGAATCGATGGGAAATCAGCAGCGATTTTGGCTGCTGTGCGCCGCCAAAGGCGGGAAGAAGCCAGTACATTGGCTTTATCCACCGAGGTTACTTTGCCGCGCCTTCCACCTGCGGCCTGGAATGCCATCCGCACGATACGGTCTACTTCAGGAACACTGTATTGTTCAGTATCCCAGGCATGCTCAACACCATCGATCATTTCGGATTCACAACGCTTGCCAAAATAAATGCCGCCGGTTAATTCACGCAGGATGAGAATATCAACACCGGATACGCGTTCCGGTTTCAGCGGCGAGTATGCAGACATGGCAGCAGTGACTTTGACAGGGCGCAAATTGGCAAATAAACCAAGCTCTTTGCGCAAGCCGAGGATTGCTTTTTCTGGCCGGATTTCCGGCGCTACGGCATCCCACTTGGGGCCACCGACAGCGCCAAGCAGAACGGCATCTGCCTTGCGGGCCGCTGTCACGGTTTCTGCCGGCAAAGGGATGCCATGCGCGTCAATTGCTGCGCCACCGGCGAGATGGGTTTCACAATTGCACTTCATGCCGGTTCGCCCGGCGGCAGCGTGCAGGATGTCAAGGGCTGCGGCGATTACTTCCGGTCCAATACCATCGCCGGGAATAACAACAATGTTCTTTTCCTGAATCATCATGCCGATCCTTTCACATAGTTGATCAATCCGCCAGCCCGCGCGATATCCTGAATGAAACCGGGCAAAGGAGTTGCTTTAATCGTTTCGCCGGTGGTGGTGTTGACGATTTCGCCACTTTCCAGATCAACCGACAGCACATCGCCAGCTTTAATTTTTTTCACGGCATCGCCTACTTCCAGTAACGGCAAGCCAATATTGATTGCATTGCGATAGAAGATGCGGGCAAAAGTGGCGGCAATAACGCAAGTGATCCCGCTGGCCTTGATCGCAACAGGTGCATGTTCGCGTGAAGAACCACAGCCGAAGTTGTTGTCCGCGACCATAATGTCACCAGATTTAACCCCGGAAACAAAGGACTTGTCGATGTCTTCCATACAATGCTTTGCTAGTTCCTGCGGATCGGAAGTGTTAAGGTAACGGGCCGGAATGATGACATCTGTGTCGATATTGTCGCCGTAGCGCCATACTTTTCCTGTGAATTTCATGCGAGGACCTCCTTTGGTTCGGCAATGCGGCCGAGAATTGCACTGGCTGCGGCGACTGCCGGACTGGCCAGATAAACTTCGCTGTCGACATGTCCCATGCGACCGCGGAAATTGCGGTTGGTAGTGGAAACGCAACGTTCGCCGGCAGCGAGGATTCCCATGTAACCGCCAAGACAGGGGCCGCAGGTCGGAGTGCTCACGATGGCGCCGGCTGCGATGAATTGAGCGATATAGCCTTGCTTCATCGCTTCCATGTAAACTTCCTGCGTACCAGGGATGATGATGGCCCTGACGTCTGGGTGAATCTTGCGTCCGGCAATGATTCTGGCGGCCTGTTCCAAGTCATCGATGCGACCATTGGTACAGGAACCGATCACAACCTGGTCAATTTTGATTTCTGGCAATGCCGATACCGGTTTCACATTTTCCGGCAGGTGAGGCAGCGCAACAACAGGGGTTAATGTGCTGAGATCGATATGAACTTCCCGCTCGTAAACGGCGTCCGCATCGGGGGTGTAGACGGTGTACGGATGGTTGGTCCGTGCTTTCAGGTATTCGATGGTTTTTTCATCCACCGGAAAGATTCCGTTTTTTGCGCCGGCCTCGATCGCCATATTGGCAATGGTGAACCGGTCGGTCATCGACAGATTGGCCACACCCGGGCCGGAAAACTCAAGCGACTGATAACGGGCGCCATCGACGCCGATCCGGCCGATCAAGGTCAAAATGACATCTTTGCCGCAGACCCATTCGGGTAATGACCCGGTCAGGACCACTTTAATGCTGGAAGGAACTTTGAACCAGGTATCGCCGGTTGCCATCGCAGCGCCGAGATCGGTACCGCCGACACCCGTGGCAAAAGCGCCAATGGCTCCGTAAGTACAGGTGTGAGAGTCGGCTCCGATGATCACCTCACCCGGCCTTACCCAGCCCATTTCTGGCAGCAGTACATGTTCGATGCCCATGCGTCCGGCTTCAACATAGTGGGTTATTTTGTGTTTGCGGGCAAACTCGCGCAGCGCTTTGGCCTGTTCCGCTGATTTGATATCTTTATTGGGGACAAAATGGTCAGGAATCAAGGCGATTTTGTCTGGATCAAATACAGGTCGGCCGATTTTGTCAAACTCTGGAATTGCTTGAGGCCCGGTGATGTCATTCGCCAGCAAAAAGTCAGTTTTGGCGCGGATCAATTGTCCTGGCTCGACTTTTTCACAACCGGCGTGGGCTGCAAGAATTTTTTCGGTCATGGTCATTCCCATTGCGTTTATATCCCTCCTGATATTTTTGTTTCGACAGGTTGTCCGCAAACAGCCGTCATTTTGTTCACAGCATTAACGAAAGCACGGGCGCTGGCTTCTACTACATCGGTACTCAAACCGCGGCCGATGAACATCTGGTTGTCACGTTCCAGCCATACGGTTGCTTCGCCAAGGGCATCCTGGCCGGAGGTGACTGCTTTCAGCTGATAGTCTTTCAAGTTGACGGAAAAGCCGATCGCGGTTTCAATCGCATTAAAAATCGCATCGACCGGTCCATCGCCGACCGCCGCTTGTGACAGAGGCGTTTTCAGGCCGACGCTGGAAATGCGTACCGAGGCCATGGCAGGTCCTTGGGTTCCACTGACAACATGATGCCCTACGAGTTGATAATGTTCCGGCCCGGCAACGGGTTTCTGATCAACCAGCGCTTCAATATCACGATCGAATACAGTTTTCTTTTTATCGGCAAGTGCTTTGAATTGAACGAATAATTCATTGACCTTTTCAGTCGGCAATTCATGCCCAAGCGCCCGCAACCGGTCTTCAAACGCGTGACGCCCTGAGTGTTTGCCCAATACCAATGCATTGCGCGGTACACCGACAATTTCTGGATTCATGATCTCATAAGTCAGCGAGTTGCTAAGAACTCCGTGCTGATGAATGCCGGACTCATGGGCAAAAGCATTGTCGCCGATGATTGCTTTGTTGGGCGGCGGATTGAATCCGGTCAGGTTTTGTACCAAACGTGAAGTGCGGTAAATTTGCTTGGTATCAAGACCTGTTTCTACCCCGAAATGTTCACGGCGGGTTGCCAGTGCCATTGCAATTTCTTCCAACGCCGCATTGCCGGCCCGTTCGCCGATCCCGTTGATCGTACACTCGACTTGATTGGCCCCGGCCATCACAGCGGCAATGGAATTGGCCGCCGCCATCCCCAGATCATCATGACAGTGAACGCTGATGATTGCTTTTTCAATCTCCGGCGTATTTTGCCGCAGGTATGTGATGAGTCTGGCAAATTCATCCGGCATTGCATAGCCGACTGTATCAGGCACATTGATTACCGTAGCGCCGGCACGAATGACCGCACCGAAAATTTCAGTTAAAAAGCCCCAATCGCTTCGCGAGGCATCTTCAGCGGAAAACTCGATATCCGGCGTGAGGGTGCGGGCATAACGCACTGCAGCAACCGCGGCTTCCAAAACTTCCGCCCGGCTCATTTTCAGCTTGTACTCAAGATGGATGTCACTAGTGGCGATAAAAGTGTGGATCCGCGGCCGTTCCGCCTTGCGAACCCCTTCCCAGGCCAGATCAATATCTTTTTGGTTGGCCCGGGCCAATCCGGCAATGGCAGGACCTTTTACTCTGGCGGCGACTGCTTGTACCGCCGCGAGGTCGCCTGGGGAGGCTGCGGGGAATCCGGCTTCGATTACGTCAACTTTCAGACGTGCCAGGGCTAGGCCGATCTCTACCTTCTCTTCGATTCCCAGGCAGATGCCGGGGCTTTGTTCGCCATCGCGAAGGGTAGTGTCAAAAAACTGGATGCGCCGGTTTCCCATGCTATTTTCCTCCTTTTTTCTTTGTATTTGCTTTGCAGACATAACCGGGGATATAAAAAATCCGCCCCTATGGTCAGTATTGACCATAGGGGCGGATTGATCGCGGTACCACCCTACTTTGTAACTTTGGCCGGTTAACGCCCGGATACGCCGCATCCTTGTCAGATGAAGAGCTCATGGGTGAGTTGTCATTTGCGGCGGGCACACCGGTTCGCAGCGACCACCGGCTCTCTGAAGCACCTATGCCGAAACTTTAATCCCAATCATTGCAGTGAAAAGATGATTTATCCCCACAATATGTGGGGATTTTGTATACATTATCGCAGTGAAAAATGGTTCTGTCAAGCAAAAGTGTATAATTTAGCTTGGCGCATATTCAGTGTGTACGTCTGTTTGTAGAATTTATTATAAAGGAAAATCAAATAATTCATATAAAAAATGCACTGCCGACAGGATTTCGCCGACAGACAGCTAATATTACAAAAATAGACACATGCACTTTTGGAATATATTAAGAATGGTCAAGCGGAGGATGTTTTAACGATGCAGTATTGGCGCCGAAGTAGCCGGTGGCTTGTCGTTCTGTGGGGTCTTTTGCTATGTGGGCAATGGCTGTCAGTTGCGGTCGCTGCTCCGCCGACGGTCTATGATTTTCGACTTGTACAGGGGACGGCGGCATTGCCGACGGTCAAAGTGTATTTGGATATCGTCGGTTCCGGCGATGTGCCGGCAAAAGGGCTGCAAAAGGAAGACTTTACAGCGACTGTGGGGAGTGCACAAGCAAAAATCAGTCGTCTGATTCCGTTTGAAGATGCCAAAGAGGGCGTCGGATTCGTTCTGCTTGTTGACATTTCCAAATCGCTGTCGCGCGAACAGTTTGTTCAGATGAAGAACACTTTGGCGGCTTTTGTTGATTCGATGTCTGAAATGGATCGCGTCGCTTTGATCAGTTTCGGTCAGAGTGTCAAAGTGATTGAGGATTTTACTGCCAATCGCAGCAAAATCAAGGACCAAATTGCCAGATTGGCGCCAACTGATGAAGAGACGGCCTTTTATGGCGGCATAGATAAGGCTGTCAGTCTGGCCAGGGCTGGCGGCGCTGATGTGCCTGCACGCCGTGTGGTGATCACGCTGACAGATGGAGTAAATGATTTGACTGGCGGTGTGAGTAAGGGCGATATCGCGGACCGTTTAAAAGCGGATCCTGTTCCTTTGTACCTGATCGGGTTCGTGCAGGGAAAGCCATCGGCGGAAGAAGAGAGCGCGATCGGTGTGATGAAGACATTTTCCCGTTTGTCCGGCGGTCGTTATTATGATGGGCGCGGCGGTGAATGGCGGGGAATTTATTTTGCCATTTCCCGGGCTATTCGTAGCGCGTTCGTGCTTGAGGCCGAAGTAACGAATTTCCGGTCAGATGGAACAGTTTTTCCGGTATCAGTCAACCTAATGGCCGCAAATCGGACCTGGACGGAAAAAATGGACCTGACAATTCCGGCAGGCGGTGCATTAACAACTTCACAAGCACAGTCACCGGCATCTGCTTCAGCTGCCGATCCGCGAAAGAATAATTTGTCCGATTCAATGAATCTGTGGTTTTTATTGGGCGCCTTAATGATCGGTTTATTGACAGTCGGTTGGTTTTTTGTCCGCCGGCGCCGGTTAGGACAAAGAGCGACAGCAGTAGCTCCTTCACCGCCCAATCCGGCAGTGCACCCAGAACATGAAGTGGTGACAGCAGCTTTTCCAACTGGTTCCGTACCAGGAGTCCTGATTCGCCTGACTCGTATCGACAACGGACTACCAGCCAATCAGTTTGAACTTGAGATTGTCGACAGGGTAGTGATTGGTAGCGACCCGTTGGCGAGTCACTTGGTGTTTGAACAGGATGCAGGAATTGCTGCGGCACATTGTGAAATCTTCTTCGAAGCAGGATATCTGTTCTTGCGCGACCTTTCGTCGGCAACGGGGACTTTTCTGAATGGAACGCCCTTGGTAGACCGTCAGAGAATTGAGGACCAGGATGTGCTGAAACTCGGTCAAACCGAGATGAGAATCACATTTCCCAACTGATTGCTGAATAATACTAATGATTTGGCGTTTTTCTAAACTGTAATTGTAAAGACCAGCATAGCAAGTGACAGAGAAATTCAACTAAAAATGGGAAGGTGGTAAAAAAATGTTGAACCGAAAAATGGGGTTGTTGCAACGATCATTGCGAAAAATGCTGGCTCTCGTTTTGGCAATCGTATTATTATCTGCAACGGGGATCATGCCGGTTGCTTCAGCCGCAACCGATGCAGACATCGAAACAATGAAGAACAGTTCTGTCCGTGTGCTTATAACACAGGGCGGTCGCTTGCTTGGAAAAGGCAGCGGGTTTGTTATTGACGACGGAAAACATATTGTGACCAATTATCATGTGATTGAAGCAGTCGAAAAGCAAGGCGCTCAAGCATGGGTAGCACTTGGCCGCGGACGGGATCTGCTGCGGGCCTTGGAAATTCGCGCCACTTCGCAGGCAAATGATATCGCGGTATTGTCTGTAGATCAAAAATTGGCCAAACCCAGTGTTAAACTGGTCCGACGCGAAGATATCAAGGCGGCGGAACAAGTCATCGCCGTCGGCTTTCCTGGAACCAGTGACCGTGTCGATGAAGATTGGCTGAATGCCCCCGCGACCCCCACGCCCGGACAGGTTGTGCAGAAATTGCGTTTGGGCGGCGGGGCCCACATGGTGCAAATTACAGCGGACATCAATCCGGGCAATTCCGGCGGGCCGGTATTCAACAGCCGCGGGCATGTTATCGGGATGTCTACATTAAAAGGGCGTTCTTCTTCTCTCAATTATGCAGTAGACTCCGATGAGATCATGGAAGTCATCAAACGCACCAACGCTGTGGCGGAACGCGCGCCAGCGGCCGGTTCGATTTCCGGCACCAAAGAGCAACCGGTGACTCCACCGCCAACTGCGGAAACAAAACCTGTTGCGCCCCCTCCCCCTCCCCCCGAACCTTTTTATCAAAATCCGATGATTCTTGGCGGAGGCGCAGTAGCGCTGATTTTACTGGGTATCGTAGGTTTCATGTTATCGAGGAAAAAGACGCAGCCGCCCATGCCCATGCAGATGCCGATGCAACCTCAGATGCCGCCGCAACAAATACCACAGGGACCACCGCCTGCAGCACCCAAACCTACAGTTGCAGCAGCGGTTAAGCATTCGACAGTCAGTGGCGTCAGCGGTTTCTTTGCCGGAAAAACGATTGAAATTGCGCCAGGCAGACCCATGTTGATCGGTCGCGATCCGCAACAGGCCCAGTTGGTCTTCCCCTCGGAAATGAGTGAAATAAGCCGGGTTCATTGTATTGTGTCCTTTGACGCGGCCAGTCAGACGTTTACCGTGGAAGACCGCTCCACAAACGGCACGTTCTTTGTCAATGGCCAAAAAATCAATGGACAAGCGCGACTGCGTTCCGGGGAACGTTTTTATCTGAGTGACCCAACGCATCTGTTTGAACTGCGCGCCGATTGAACATGACGAACGATACTGCCACTCTGTCTAAAAAGGGCGGACGCAGGAATAATCAGGATTTTTTCGGTTGTGAATATACCGGACAAAATGGCTGCTGGGTGGTTGCAGATGGATTGGGAGGTCATGCGGGGGGCGAAACCGCCTCCCGGATGGCTGTCGATGCAGTTTTATCGGTATTTCGTCAAGCAACATCCTTGTCCCCGGTGGCAATTGATACAGGATTTTTCCAGGCGCATCAGGCGGTCCAACAGAAAGCAACGGAGGACTTTGCGTTATCCGGGATGCGGACAACATTGACTGTTTTGATGTGTGACGGGCAAAAAGCAGTTTGGGGACATGTGGGCGATTCGCGGTTATATTGGTTTCGAAATGGAAAGATTCTATATCAGACCAAAGACCATAGCGTGCCGCAAATGTTGGTTGATGCGGGAAAAATTTCGCCAGCAGAGATTCGCGGGCATGAAGAACAAAATCGCCTGACGCGGGCAGTTGGTCAGGCAGGTACTCTACGGGCATCGATTTTGTCTGACCCGGTGCTGATACAGTCAGGAGATGCGGCACTGCTATGCAGTGATGGAATTTGGAGCTATATTTTAGAAGCAGAAATGGAAGACGATTGGGTCGTGGCAACCTCTGCCGCAGAATATCTGGAATTGCTGGAACGTCGTGTTCTTGAACGGGCTTCTGGCGAATATGACAATTACACCGCGGTCGCGGTTCGGTTCCAAGGAGTAGTCGAATCATGATGAAACCTGAGTTGAAAGTGCAGTCGGTAACGCCCGGTAATGCCCAGCATGTTGGCGCCCGAAGTGAACAACAGGACTCGTTCGGATTTTCAGATTTTGATGATTTAGAATTTGTTTCCCATGCAGGGGTATTGGCTATTGTGGCTGACGGCATGGGAGGCATGGCAATGGGCAGGGAGTCCAGTGCAACAGCAGTGCAAACCTTTCTGTCAAACTATGCTGAAAAAGAGACAGATGAGAAGATAGCGCCGGCACTGGATCATTGTTTGCATGCAGCGAACCGCGCCGTCAATCGCAAGGCAGCGGAAGCTGGTGTTGAGGGAGAGGCCGGAACTACTCTTGTGGCAGTAGTCATCCATAATGGATTACTTTACCGTATCGGCGCCGGAGATAGCCGGATCTATCTTTATCGTGACGGATCGTTGCGACAGTTGACTACGGACTATAATTACGGGCGTGTGCTTGACCGGATGGTCGAAAAAGGCGAAATGAGTCTTGCCGAAGCCGAGTCCCACCCATCGCGCGCTGCCCTGACCAGTTATCTTGGCAAAACCGAAGTCGATGAATATGATTTGCCCTCAGATCCGCCGCTAAAGTTGGAACCGGGCGACAAAGTACTGCTTGCCAGCGATGGGCTGTTTGGCTTTATCGCAGAAGAAGAAATTATCCGGCATTTGGCGAAAGATCCGCAACATGCGGCAGAAGCAATGGTTCATGCGACTATCGATCAACAAAAACCCTACCAGGATAATGTCACGGTAGCTATTCTTGGCTATGAATTGGCGCCGCCTACTCCTTTGGCGGACACGCAGCTTCGAAAAAAAGAACCTCCCATGACAGTGGCGGAAAAACCTGGCAAAAAAAAGGCCAGCCGGTTTATTTTCAAGGCAGCTTTGTTTTTAATTGTCCTGGCAGTGCTTGCTTTTTGGGGTGGACGCCATTTTGCCAACCTGCAGGATAAGACTGACAACGGCACGCCAACCGAAAAGATTTCCGAGAAACAAATGGATAAACCGGATACAAAACCGCAGGAAAAATCCGTAGACAAACCGCAAGATAATAAAAATGCGCCATCCGGCATCAAACCATGAGATTTCGGGTCGCGCTGATAATATGATGTTGATCTTTGGGAAGATGTTTACAATGAAAGGGGAATGAAACCATGGCATTGATTCGTTGCCAACAAGGCCATTTCTATGATCCGGCGCGGCATAACGTCTGCCCTTACTGTGGAAGCATGCCGGCAGGAGCCGTAGGCGCAACGGAGGCGCAGCCGCCGATGGGACCGCCGCCGTTGGCAGGGGCTCCATCTCCGGTGGGAGCAACCCGGCCCATGCGCGACACTCCACCGCCGGTCGTGGGTCCGACGGTGCCGCTTCGTCCGGCCGGATCACCGCTTGTCGGCGCCAAGAAAGGCGCTGAAGAAGGAAAGACAATAGCAGTGGATATGAAAAAAGTCGGCATTGACCCGGTGGTTGGTTGGTTGGTTTGCGTGAAAGGGCCTTCCCGCGGGCGCGATTATCGAATTCGCAGCGGCCGAAACGGAATCGGGCGGTCGGAAGCGATGGATGTGCAAATCACCGGCGATGATACGGTATCGAGAGAAAACCACGCTTTTCTTGTCTATGAGCCGCGCAAACGGTCATTTAGCATCCGGCCCGGTGATGGTCGCGGTTTGGTCTATCTAAATGGTGACGAAGTGATTCAGGCTTCCGATATCAAAGCCTATGACATCATTGAACTGGGTGAAACCCAACTGATGTTCGTGTCACTATGTGGTGAGAAATTCCACTGGGACCAGACAAAAGAGGAAGCTGCTGAAAAATAAGTCTAATGCCGGTTTACCGCAAAGGGAGTGTAAATGATGGAAGCATGGGATATGCTTTGCCCAGGTTGTTTCGCTGAAAAGGGCAGGGTAGCAGTCTGCCCTTTTTGCGGTTATGATGAAGCCGAACGCAGAACTCCCTTGGTTCTTCCGCATCGAACCGTTCTGAACGGTCAGTTTGTTGTGGGAAAAGTTCTCGGCAAACCGGGCGGTTTCGGCATTACCTATCTTGGTTGGGATATCAATCTGGCGACGCCGGTCGCGGTAAAGGAATATCTGCCACGGGATTATGCCGGGCGTGATTCCGATCATGCTTCGGTTATGGCCCATTCGCGCGAAGACGCAAGCCTGTTCCGGTTCGGACTGGAACAGTTTTTGCAGGAAGCGCGGACGCTGGCCCGGTTTGATCATCCCAATGTGGTCCGCACCCGCAGTTTTTTTGAACAAAACGGAACAGCCTACCTGGTGATGGATTATTTGCAGGGCGTTAACCTGTCAGAGTATCTCAACGCCAAAGGCGGGCGATTGTCCGAACAGCAGGCCGCGGAAATCATGCTGCCGATTCTGGATGGCTTGCAGGAGGTTCATGCCAAAGGATTTTTGCACCGGGACATAAAGCCGCAAAATATTTATGTTACTTCGAATGGTCGTCCCATTTTGCTTGATTTTGGCGCTGCTCGCCAGGCAATGGGGGAACGCAGTCGCAGTTTGTCGGTCGTGCTTACACCGGGATTTTCGCCGTATGAGCAATATCACCGGCGCGGCGAACAGGGGCCGTGGACGGATATCTATGCGCTGGCCGCAACATACTATTATCTGCTGACTGGGCATGCGCCGCCGGATGCGCCGGAACGGGTTGCCACCGATGAATTGATTCCATTGAACAATCTGGTTCCAGGGATCTCCCCCGGACTAAATGCGGCCATTATGCAGGCGCTTTCACTGGAGGCCGGGGAACGGCCCCAGGATGTGTTTATCTTCCGTGACCTGGTGTTGGGGCGGATTTCTCTTTCGTCGGCAGCCGAAGCCCCGGCAATACCAAATCAGCCAACTGTAGCTGCACCGCCGCCATTGCCGCCGCAGGGAATGGCAATGCCGGTGAATGCCGTTCCGCAAGCTCCACAACAGGCCGGACCGGCTATTCAGCAGAGACCCGCACCGTATCCACCGCAAAATCAAGCAATTCCCCCGGTGAGGATGACACCACCCGGACCGCCACCTGGTCCGCCTGCCGGATATCCGGCGCCGATGCCGCCGGCAAACAAAAAATCCTCTGGATTGTGGATTGTTGTGGCAGGAATTATTCTGGTCATTGCCGCTGCCGGGTGGTATTTTTTGTCGGGCGATGATGAAGCTGTGAAAAAGACCGCACCGGCTACCTCTCCGCCAGCTAAGACTGCACCAGCCGACGCCCAGACAATTAAGCCTACCGATAAACAGCCGTTTGAACCGCTGCCCACACAGAAACCGGCGGAAGCAACCAAACCGCCGGCTACTACAGGCCCAACGCCGACAACGCCAGTTGCACCGACAGAGCAGACCAAACCACCGGCAGAAGTATCTCCTCCGGCAGATCCACCGGCGCAACCACGACAACAACCGGCAGTTCGGCCGCAGACTCCGTCGAACAAACCGACGACTCCCGCCCCGCCCAAACGTGAACAAGGATCGCTGTGGTAGAGGGTGACCTACATACACTGAATGATCGGAGGGAGAGATAAACGATGAATCGCAACCATTTCAAAAAGATGAACATACTTATTGTTTGCCTTGCGTTGCTGGGACTGGTCAGCCTGAATGCTGTTGCGTCGGCGTCTGCCGGCGGGGTTGTTTGGTTGGGCGCTTCCGGGAATGGCTGGAATTCATTCATGCAGACCATTTTGCAACAGGACTATCGGCTGCAGATGTCCAATGGGAATCCATACTGGAATGCGCTGATGCTGCCGGTGGCTGCATCTGGGGTGAATTCCGGCATGACATCCTATATGGGAATGCCGGCCTTCGGTTTCTGCCCGGAGCCGGGACAGTGCTATATGGTGCTTGTACAGCGGCCTCTGGCAACCAGTTCGATGGCTGCCTGCCCGCCGCCGGCAGCACCGGTCGTGACTGCTCCGGTCGTTCCTAATCAACAGGGAAAACCAACATCACTCTGGTAATTGAAGCCAGATAAAGAAAGAAGGTAGTAATATGAAAAGTAAAATTGCAATGTTGGTAGTTTTGGCGATTGTAGCGCTGGTCTGCCTAACGCCCGTATCGGTGATGGCAGCCCCGGCAACTTCGACCATGCCGGCTGGCAGTGCTGCCGGCGGCTTGCGTTACACGGTATCCGTATCCAAGTTTGAGAACCGCGCCGGTTATAGTGGGCAATGGGACCTGGGTGATGGGTGGGGGATTATCATGACCGATATCCTCAACCAAACAGGAAAGTTTATTGTTTTAGGGGAAACCGATATGCGCAAAGAAGCCATGGCGGAACAGGATCTGGCGGCGTCCGGGCGGACCGCACAGGGCGCAATCACCCCTGGAATGGGAAACATGACTCCGGCGCAAATATTGGTTAAAGGCGCGATTACGCATGTACAGAACAACACCAGCGGCGGCGGCGGCGGTGTTTCGTTCGGTGGAGTAACACTGGGCGGCGCTAGCGCAAATTCTCAGGTCAATGTGACGATGTACATGGTTCACACTTCAACCGGTCAGATTTTGGCTTCGAAGAGCGTGGTTGGCAAGTCGAATAAATCAGGCGGATTTATCGGTTACTCCGGAAATGGCTGGGGGGCTGGCGCCGGTGGATTCAAAAGCGATAATGTTGGCAAGGCTGTTGAAAATGCGGTACAACAGGGTGTGCAATGGATGATCGAACAACTGCCCAAAATCACTTGGCGCGGCAATGTGGTCATGGTCAAAGATGGGAATGTTTACATCAATCGCGGTACCCGTGAAGGAGTCAGCGAGGGAATGGAGTTTGTCGTAGGGACGGCAGAAGCCCTGCGGGATCCAAGTACAGGCGAAGTATTGGATGTGAGCTTCTCGACGCTTGCCAATATCCGAGTTGATAGCGTACGTGAAAAAATTGCCATCGCTACAGTAACCAATGGTAATATCGATCAGATAACCAAAGGAATGTTTGTCCAACTGCCCTAGTCTTTGTAAAATAAAACGAACCGGCGTCTTCGGACGACCGGTTCGTTTTATTTTACAGTTCAGCAGAAGTGGCGAGGAAATTACCAATAGAAGGATCCATCACGATAAGATGCGATAACTTCGCGGCCATCTCGTTTCAATATCACCCGGAACTGCCCATTGGGGCTATAGGGGACATCTTCTCGGTATTCACCGAGATACTCAGCGATGACGGCGCCACTGTTCATCAAAGCCTGCACTCCTTTGCCGTGGCGTTTGTCATTTTTCCACTCGCCGTTGTAGTAGCTGCCGGTAGTCCAACGCATGGTTCCTTGTCCATTGCGGAGGTCATTGGCAAAAGAACCCTGATAAACGTTACCGTTGGCAAAAGTGAAAGTTCCCTGGCCACTTTTGACACCGCGCACAAAACTTCCGACATACTTGTCACCACGGGTCGTTACAATCGTGCCTTCGCCTTCAGCAAGATCATCCTTGAACGGACCGGTATACTTGGTGCCGTTTTTTTGAGTCAGTACTCCATTGCCATTTTTCTTGTCGCCAACCCAATCACCGGTATATTGGCGACCATCTGCGTAAATTTGGGTTCCGGTTCCTTGACGATTTCCCTCTTTAAAAGAGCCTTCATAGCGTGATCCATCTGATAAAGTGAGCACACCATTGCCGTCAAATCGATCATTTTTCCATTGCCCTTCATAGGTATCTCCCTTACTGCTGCGGAAAGTGCCGACGCCGTGGCGGAGCCCCCCAGAAAAATCGCCGCTGTATACCGAACCGTTGGCATAGGTCAGTTTCCCCTTGCCGGATGGCTGGCCCCAACTGACGTTGCCTTCATAGGTTCCATTATTATGACTGATAGTCTGATAGCCATTCATGCTATTATACGAAACGGCGACACCGCCAAGAATCAAAGCGATGACAATACCTGCCCCGATCAGCAGTTTGCGGCTCTTTCCGCCGGACTGCGAAACGGGAGCGGAATACCCGGGCGGGTAGGGCGCATACGGTTGCGGTTGACTGGGCGGCGGTGGAGCAGACCAAACCGGTGGCGGTGCAGATGGTGGATAGATTGGTGGCGGCGGTGGCGGTTGATAAGCGGGTTGTTGTGGTACATAGGCTGAAGGGGGAATTGGGGGTGCGCCGGCAATAGTTGCCGCAAAGGAAGTGTTCTTTCCCGACAAGGCTGCCTGGAAAGACGCAACATCCTGCGGTCTGTTTGCCGGGTCAATCGATAGCGCTTGAATAATTGCAAAATCAAAGTGCGGGGACAAGCCGGAAGCAAGCTGGGACGGCGGGATAAGGGAATCTTGGGCTACACGGTCAGCTGCTTCCGGCGGGACGGTGCCGGTTACCAGATGATACACGGTTGCAGCACAGGCGTAAATATCTGTCCACGTTCCCTGTTTGCCATGCCGGTGATATTGTTCCCAAGGTGCATATCCAGGCGTAATGATTGTCGTCATTCCACGATTCAGTCCACTCATTGCCTGTCTGGCAGTACCGAAATCCAACAAAATTGGTCGCCCGGTCGTTGTAATATAGATGTTCTGCGGCTTGATATCTCGATGCAGAAAACCCTTGGCATGAACTTCGCGCAATCCCTCCAGGATTGGCATCATTGTATCGAGAGCCATTTTTTCGGACATTCGTCCGCCGACTGTTGTCAGATGATCCTGCAAGCTATTGCCCTGCAAATAATCCATCACCAGATAGGCTGTGCCATTTTCTTGAAAAAAAGTGCGGACACGGACAACGTTTGGGTGGTCAAACTGAGCTAACGTGCGGGCTTCCAGCAAAAACTGCTCCAACCCGTAGCGAAAGTGCTCGGCATCCGCATTGGTGTGAGCGCTGACAGTCAGTCGGTCATGATGGCGACCGGCAACTTCGCGCGGCAGGTATTCCTTGATCGCAACAAAAGTCGCCAACTGGCTGTCCCAACCAAGGTAGGTGATGCCAAAACCGCCGGGTTTGCCGAGAACTTTGCCCACCAGATACTGACCATTCATCAGGGGCGTGCCGGGCGGCAGCAGCAAGGGACTTTGCGGTGCGGTTTCATCAAACCCGCAGGCCGAACAAACCCCGTTGTCAAATGTCTCTAGGAAACATGCCGGACAAATCATAAGATGACTCCCTTCACGAATCACTGTTCATCGTTCATCGAAAAAATATAATTTCTGGGGTCTAAATCTATATTGGTATAATAAATATTTGCTGCTGATACAAAAAATCCTGCCGATATCTTTGCGCGGCAGAATCCTTTTTGTCAGGGCAGGGGAAAATAGGCCTGGCGGCGAAAAAATGAGCTAAGAAAACATGACAGGGGCTGAGCAGCATCGAAAAGGCAAGACGAATTTTGACTGCGTTGCATCAAGCCGGTTATGAAGCCTATGTGGTCGGTGGTGCGGTGCGTGACCATCTGCTTGGGGTGGCGCCGCAGGATATTGATATTGCAACTTCTGCTCATACGCAGGAAATTATTGCTACTGCCCAAGAGCAAGGTTGGCGTACTGTGGAAACAGGCATATTCTTTGGTGTTGTTGTGGTGCTTGTCGACGGCGAGCCGTATGATGTGGCAACGTTTCGAACAGAAACTTATGGTGTTGATAGCCATCGCCCGGAAACGGTATCGTTTGCGGCATCTTTGAAAGAAGACCTGTCGCGGCGCGATTTTAGCATCAATGCAATGGCAATGGATGAAACGGGTCGGATTATTGATTATTTTGGCGGTCAGAACGATTTGCGTCAAGGCGTGATCCGGACGGTCGGCGACCCATTGCTGCGGTTTCAGGAAGACTCGCTGCGGATGTTTCGCGCGGCGCGATTTGCCGCCACATTTGATTTTGTAATTGATCCGGCGACATTGGCGGCCATTCCTCCCAACTTGTACCGCGTTCGGGGACTCTCGGTTGAGCGGGTGAGAAATGAGATTGATAAAACCCTATTGGGGCGCTTTGCGCCAAGAGGTTTGCGTGTTTTGATGGAACAGGGATTGTTGGAGGAGACGTGCCGGGTGCGTGACGACTCCCGGCAGGCACGCATTGTGATCCTGCCGGAGCTTTCTCATTTGCGGGGCCTGAGTCAAAGTGAAAGATTCCACCGTTTGGACGTATGGGAGCATACTCTGGCAATGGTGGCAGAAATACGGCCGCATCCCATTTTGCGTTGGGCTGCCTTGTTGCATGACATCGCCAAAGGGTTGCCTGAGGTTCGCTGTTACAATAGTGCCGGAGAAATCATCGAACACCGGCATGAAATAACTGGCGCCCACATTGCGGTGCGCATTGCCGAACGACTGCGTTTTCCGGCTTATTGGCGGCGCAGCGTACCCTGGCTGGTCAGGCATCATCTGCGCTTGCCGCCGACAGAACGTGAAGCTTGCATCCGTTGGCTGCGACGACGCGCCAGGGAATTCAAGCGGGCAGTTGATTTGCAGGAGGCAATCGAGGCACTCTTGGAAATCCATCGCGCCGATCGGTTGGCGGGGCATCGTGACCCGGGTATGCCTGGCTGGGAAAGAATCGCGGCCTTGTTAAGGCAAATTTTGGCCACCGTGCCATTTTATCCCGACCAATTGGCAGTGACAGGCGAACAGATTGCTGCTTGCCTGGGAAAAGGGCGCGGGGTTGGTGAGTTTCAGCGTACGCTTCTGTCGCGGATTCAAACCGGCGAATTGCTAAACACGCCCGAAGATCAGTTGGATGCGTTGACAAAACGCAGTGAACGTCAAAAACAAAAGAATCATGTATACAATTTGTAATATTATTGACTTGTTTTTGCAACATAGTGTATAGTTTTGACAAGGGTAAAGTGACTGAGAGTCAAAGGCGACTCTTCCGTCCAAGGTAGCGGAGGAGTCTGTTTTTTTACCTGAAACAGTTGTTAAGAAGAAAGGAGGCCCTTGTGATGATGGATCACCTAAAACCGGAGGAAATTGTGCAAATGCCGCTACACATGCAAATTCTGTATTATTTTGAAAAGTGGGGGGTGAGCGCACAGGGAGCCGAATTGACCAAGAAAGCCGGCTGAAAAACAAGTGAAATTATTGTTGGGTATTATTACCGAAAGGCGGTCAACAAGACCGCCTTTTTTTGTTATAGCAGGATTATTGCCAAACAGGTCGAAAAGAAAAAAAGATTATTGAAATCGAAATCGTCAAACAACCGGAACAGATTGTATATTATTTACAGAGGTGTTGAATGCTTAGTCGCCGTAAGTTCCTGCACAAATGCCTGATGACGGGCGCAGCCATGGGAATTTCAGGCTTGCTGTCATTGCAGCGGCGGACGGAAGCCGCTGACGTGCGCGATATACCTGTCCTGTTATATCATCGCGTTGGTGATACAAAAGGTCACATGACCGTTACCGCGAACCGATTTGCGACGGACTTGGACAACCTGAAGAAAATGGGCTTTTCGACAATTAATCTTGATTTGTTTCGTCAATACATGGTTGATCCGGAGACTCCTTTGCCAGAAAACCCATTGATGATTTCTTTTGATGACGGGTACCGGGACAACTATTTGAACGCGTATCCACTTTTGCGAGAATACGGGATGACTGCTGCATTTTATATTATCACCGGTATGGTCGGCGAAGAAGATCGACTTACCTCGACCCATATCCGTGAGATGGCAGCGAACGGAATGTCAATCGGTTCCCACACCGTTTCACATCGTGCGCTGGGTGAACTGGAAACGGAAGAAGCGTCTGCCGAACTGTCCTTGTCTAGGCTTTACCTGGAAGGACTATTGCAGCGTTCGGTGAATTTTGTTGCCTACCCCAAAGGCAGCTACAATGAGTTTACGGCCAAACTGGCGAATGAATCTGCCTATAATGGCGGATTTTCTGTCGAGTACGGCACCTGTGCACACAGCAGCAACCCCTATGCATTGCGGCGGATTCCCGTATTCAGTTTTGACCGGGAGATCAAACAGACGATGCTCAAACGTGGTTGGGGATAAGAAAACCATGTTTGACAAAGGCTCGAAAGGCCTGTTATAATACTTTCGTGCCGGACACGGAGGGGTGTCCGAGTGGTTTATGGAGCTGGTCTTGAAAACCAGTGATCCCGCAAGGGACCGCGGGTTCGAATCCCGCCCCCTCCGCCATTTCCTTGCGGCATAACAAAACTGCATTTTCACTATCCATCGGAACGCGGAGTGGTACTCAAGTGGCCGAAGAGGTCGGTTTGCTAAACCGATAGGGGGGGAAACTCCCGCGAGGGTTCAAATCCCTCCCACTCCGCCAGTTAAAAAGAACCAAGGCACTACCTGAAATATGGTAGTGCCTTTTATTTTTGCAATGGGGCGATAGGCAAAGTGCGGCAGTGGTTGGTAGCAAGAGCAGGTGAATGTGAGTGATAAGGGGGAAGACCGGTAAATTTCCCCCAATCTGCCTAGGCTGGCAGGCATGCGAAAGCAGGAAACTTGACAGTGACAGGGAAGATAGAAATATATCATATAATAGCGGAGGGAAAAATGACTGCCGTTCTTAAGCAAATCGTTGATTCCTGGAAAAACGCGAAAACTCCTGTAGTGTTTACCGGTGCGGGAATGAGCACAGAGTCAGGGCTGCCAGATTTCCGTTCTCAACAGGGATTGTGGAAGACCCGGCCGGAAAGCTTGGCAACAATGGATGCGCTGGAGACTCGCCCCAACGACTTTTATTTTTTCTACCAGTGGCGGATTGCCGAACTATCGAAAGTGCAGCCCAACGCCGGACATTTGATCTTGGCGGCACTGGAACGGGCAGGAACAATCCAAAAGCTTATTACGCAAAATGTTGATGGTCTTCACCAAAGAGCAGGTTCAAAGAAAGTAATTGAGCTGCACGGGTCACTTCGAACAGTTCGCTGCCGGATGTGCAAAACCGTTTCGGATAGCCGGACCATCCTTCCGATCGGTGATGGTTGGCAAAGTGATTATGCTGCAGGTCGATATCGTTATGGCGAAGAGTGTAAATGTTCGAAATGCGGTGGGTTGCTGCGACCGGAAGTGGTTATGTTTGGCGAATCTTTACCGGAAACGGCATGGAAAAAAGCTGAAACTATCAGCAAAAAGGCGGATTTTTTTGTTGTACTGGGATCGTCGCTTGCAGTGTCGCCGGCCAATTATTGCCCGCAATTGGCACTTGCAAATGGCGCCCACTTGCTGATTATCAATCAAGAGCCTACAACTTTGGATGATCAGGCGACTTGGGTTATTCGGGACAGCATCGGAAAAGTTCTGAGCGCGTTAACAGATCAAGGGCTAACCGCAATATGAAATTTAACGAAGCTGGGAGTTTGAATTTTCATTGAGGAGGATCAGCGGGCGTGAATGACCTGCATGCAGAACAGCTATCAATACGCTTGCTGGAAGATACTGATATACCGTTGGTGAAGGCTTGGTTATATAAGGACCATGTCCGGAAATGGTACGGGGATCCGTGCGAATGGCTGGAAGAAATTTACGACCGCAAGGGTCGTTATGATTGGATAAAACATTGCATTATTGAATTTAAAGCTGAACCCATTGGATTTTGCCAATATTATGACTGCAGCAAAACAGGCAATGGATACTCGTGGGATAATGAGCCCCAAGGGACCTTTGGCATTGACTATTGTATCGGAGAGGAAAGATACCTCGGACAAGGGTTGGCATGTTACATTATAAAACTTATTGGTCAGCAAGTGCTGAGAAATGAAATTGCGATTCAGTTGATTGCCGATCCTGTTTTGGAAAACAGCAATTCGATTCGTGCCCTGGAGAAGAACGGCTATGTTTTTTGTGCCGCAACTGGTTTGTATAAATTGGCTATGCATCAACTTTCCCGCTCGCTTGACCGGCTGGCATGAATATTGACTAACTTATTTGGGCTTTATTGCGCGGAAAACATCTCGGTGAAATGCTGGGCGGCGGCGGAGAGGGAATGCTTCTTTTGCCAAATAACTGCGCCGGTGGTTGTAAAGGCTGGAGTGTCAATTGCGCGGATTAATAGCGGCTCTCCTTGCAGCAGGGTGACGGAGGATTCCGGGACGATGGCGACGCCAAGGCCTAGCCGGACCCAAAGCAATAAGGGGGTTACATCATCGCTGACACACAGGATATTACGACAGTATTCGGCAATGACCGGAGCGTAGCGCCGCAAAATCAGCAAGGGGATGTTTTCTAATTGCGCCAGTTTTAATTCTTTCGTATCTTCCATGGGGAAAGCGTGCGGCATGGAAACAACCACCATGCGTTCTTGCGGCAGAACGATAAAGTTGTATTTTGATTCGTCGATCGGCAGCCGGACGAAGCCGATCTCAATCAGACCAGCATCAAGCAAATCTAGAATACGCCGCGAATCCCCCTGGCGCAAGTCAAAAGAAACTTTTGGGTATTTCAGATGAAATCGCATGGTATAGTCCGGAACCAGAGAACGACCGGAAGATGTGATACTGCCAATCGATAATTTCCCGTTAAGGCCCTCGGCGGATTCGTGAACCTCATCGACTGCGGTTTTAAGCATTTCCACGACCTGCTCGGCCCGTTTTTGCAGGATGCGGCCTGCTTCCGTAAGCTGCACCTGCTTCTTGCTGCGATGCAGAAGTTGCACCCCCAATTCCTTTTCCAACAGGATGATTTGCTGACTTAGGGGTGGCTGGGTAATATTCAGCCGATCGGCGGCTTTGGTGATTTGTCCTTCTTCAGCGATCGCGAGAAAATATTTGAGTTGGCGCAATTCCATATCTCATAGCTCCTTACTATAGATTCGAAATTCGTCTGATTAACAGTCAAAACAAATATTATTAATATGGAAAACTCCTTGCTATAATCGTAATTGACAAGAGGCTTCCTGTCAAAAGAAATAAAGAAGCCTGCAAGGAGCGAATGCAAATGGATCAAGCGAATGTGCTGGCCACTATTGTTATGTTTGTTTATGGCGCGATGCTTACTGCGGTCTGGCGCCTGTGGGTACTGAGCGACTCTCTGGAAAACTAAACTGCCGGTGAAATAATTTCAAAAGGGCGTTGGGAGCAACATGCTCCCAACGCCCTTTTCGTTTATATACAGTTGGGGATTGCGACTAGAGCCTGAACACCGCGACAGCTGTCTGCAGTTCTTGGGCTACTGTTGCGAGGCTTTGGCTGGAAGAAGCAATTTCTTCCATGGAAGCCGATTGCTCTTCGGTGGCGGCGGACACCGAAGATGCTTCATCCGCCAGCGATTTGCTTACATTTTCGACTTCTCGCACCGAAGTCACAATGCGTTGACTGCCTATTGCCACTTCTCTCAGTGAGGCTGAGATGTTTTGGACCTGATCGGTTACCTGGTCAATTTGTTTACCGATTGCTTTAAATCCAGCACCTGCCGTATTAACTAATTCGATTCCTTTATCAATGCTGTTAATGGCTTGGTTGACCGAGCCGACAACATGGTCGATGCTCTGGTTGTTTCGACTGATCAGGTTGGTAATTTGATGTGCCGCAGCTTCTGATTGTTCCGCCAACTTTCTGACCTCTTCGGCAACGACGGCGAACCCTCGTCCCTGTTCACCAGCTCGTGCGGCTTCGATGGCTGCATTTAATGCCAGAAGGTTGGTTTGACCGGCAATGTTTGAAATCAAGCCGACAATTTCACCGATTTGTTTGGAACTGGCCGATAATTCGCGGGCAGCATCCTGAGCTTGTCTAGCTTGTGAACCCACTTCCCCCATTTGCGAAACGGCGGTATCGACAGATTTTTGTCCGCCCTCTGAGGCAGCAGCCGTTTCCGTTGCCAGTTTGGACATTTCTTGCGCAGTTGCCGAGACCGTTTCAATGGTTGCGGAAATTTCTTCTACCACGGCGGAGACTTCGTTTACGGCATTGACTTGTTGAGAGGCGCCGGCAGCCACATGTGTAATCGATTCAGCGACATTATTCGCCGCTTCGGCCGATTGGTGGGCGCTGGCAGTCAATTCTTGTGATGAAGCGGCCACTTGTTCGGAATTCGAAGAAACTTTGCGGACCAGCCCGACAAGATTGGCGGCCATTGTTTCGAACGATCGGGCAAGTTGGCCGAGTTCGTCCTTTGAGGATACGGCTACTCTGCCGATTCGCAGGTCGCCGCCAGCGATTTTTCCGGCTACGCCGTTAAGCACTTTGACGTTTTTGGCAATACTGTTGGCAAAAAACCAAGCCGCCAAACCCGATAATAGCAGCATGATTGCCATAATAATGGCTGAGTTGCGCAGTAATTCCGTCAACGCACCGGTCATTTCATCAACAGGAGCTGTCGCGAAGACAGCCCAGCTAGTCCCTTTTACCGGTGCATACGACATAAACTTTTTTTCGCCGGCAAATTCATATTCGTTGAAACCGGCGGTCTTTTTTACTACTCCGGCTTCCAGCCCCTTCCGAAGGCCGCCCTGTATTTTTTCATCCTTCAACAAATTAGTTTTCATCACGTGTTTTGCATCCGGATGCGCGATGGTAAGGCCATCGCCCTGTAGCATGAATCCGTATCCGGTTTTACCGAGTTTTATATCGCTGACCATCTTGATTACGGTATCCAACTCAACGCTACCACCAATGCCGCCGACGATTTTTCCATCGCGCAGAATCGGCGCCGAAACCGTCGTTACAGTTTTTCCGGTGGTTCTCGCAACATAAGGATCGTTGACAAAACTGGTTTTACCACCAGCAACAACTTGTTTGACGTAATCGCGGTCGCCGACGGAGGAACGGGCCCGATTGGCAGCCACGGCATTGCCATTTACATCAAAATAGAGAAAATTATTGTAGACTGGATTTTTTTTGATTTCTTCGTTTAAATAGGCAATGATAGCCTCTTCATTGCCGGCAATGACGACTGGGGAGCGGGCAATGACTTTTAACTCCGCTTGCCGCTCAGCAAACCAAGCCGAGATTTCGCCTGCTTTGTCGCCCGATTTCTCGGACATAGTGGCTTCGATTTCACGCATCAGGATTTCTTTGCTTTTCCAGTAATTGATCACGCTGAGAATCCCCAGGGACAAAGTGACAAGCAAGACCATTACAACAAGCAGCCGGGCCCGTATACTGTTCATTTTCCCCTCCCCTTTCCTTAAGTAAAATGATCGGGTATTAAGACATGGAAGAGACGTCTCGCTGCATCGCTGCAAAAATATGGTTTACCATTATTGTAACAAAACATTCTGACAATGCAAACGATTCTGTTTTTAGTCAAGCGCATAGGCATTGTGCGGCCCACATCAAGCGGGACTAACTGGCAAGAACCCGATAAGAATGATAAACTGATGATAAAACCATAGAACAACAAGAAAGGGACGAATGCTGATGAAAAATATTGAAATGTCCACTGAGGGGAATATCCTGACGATTAAAGTTGACCTAAGCCAGCGTTTTGGCAAATCAAGCAGCGGAAAATCGACCATTGTCGCCAGTACGGAAGGAAATCAGTCGGTGCCTGGCAATGAAGAGATCAAGATCGGACTCAATGTGTACACAAAATAGTGACAGTCAACGGCTTTCATGGTAAAATTTTTCATAATTGATCATGCGGAAAATATACTAGGCAATGAGGCCTTTACAGTGTGAATTCTGTAAAGGCCTTTTTATGTATTTTTGTGTAAATGTGCTAAAATATTGTCAGACGCGAAAGCGGATAGGGGATGAAGTAATGCCGGATGAAATGGCGAAACTGCGCTCTCTTGCGGGCCGGTTGGAACAACTGATGACTTTGGATGTTGCTTGCAGAGGGGTTATCTTGCCTTTGCATGCAGCAGCTACGAACCGTCATGGCGGCCCGATTGTGCTGGCTGCAGCCGAAAATTTGGTCAATAGAATTAAGCCCGGGGATGCAGTGTTTATTGCGTCTGGCTGGGTCGATCAACCGCTGGTTGACCCTGGTCATGGTGAAACCGATGGACCGCCGGGAGCCGTTGCCTTGGCCCGGGCTCTGCGAATTATCTGCAAAGCACGCCCCATTATCCTGACGGATGCCTGTCTGGTTGATGGAATCAGTCAGATGGCGCGCGCGGCTGGGTTTCAGTGTGTTGAACCGGAACATCTGCAGTATTCGATCTCGATGAACAAATTGCTGACATTGTCAGTGCTGCCGTTTCCCGACGATTGGGCGGAGGCGCAGCTAGAAGCGGAACGTCTTTTCGATACATTTGCACCCTCGGTTTGCGTAGCGATTGAGCGGGGGGGAATGAATGAGCAGGGGATCATTCATAACATGGCCGGCATGGATACCAATGCTTCGCAGGCAAAACTCGATGCGATTTTTCGACTGGCGCCCACCCGAGGAGCGATGACATTGGGAATTGGTGACGGCGGCAACGAAATCGGCATGGCCAATATTGCCGATGAAGTACGCGAATTTATTCCGTTTGGGAAAAAATGCGCCTGTGGCTGTGGCGGCGGTCTGGCGCCTGCAACACTGGTTGATTTGTTGATGCCGGCGGCGGTAAGCAACTGGGGTGTTTATGCGCTGACTGCAATGTTGGCTGCTTTGTCGCGCAAAAAGGATGCTTTGCCGGATGCAGCCAGAGAAAAGCGCGTTTTGGAAACGGCTGCTGCCGCTGGGTTTCATGACGCGATCTATGGCGAAGTCTGCGGCAGCGTCGATGGAGCGCCGCTGGATACTCAGCTGGCCGTTGTGCAGTTGATGCGGGAAGCTGTAGTGCAATATCTGAAAAGAAAAGGATGAGCAGGAGGCAGAATTGTGGAACAACTAAGCAATGCAACGCCCCGTCAGGTGCGTGAACTGATTCGTCGCAATGAGCTCGTACGACCGACAGCCGGTTTTTCTCATGGTTATGTACAGGCCAATATGGCCGTCGTGCCCAAAGCGCTGGCGTATGACTTTTTATTGTTTTGCCAGCGCAACCCCAAGCCTTGTCCTGTATTGGACGTTACTGACGTGGGATCACCGGAACCGAAAATTTTAGCGCCGGGGGCTGACTTGCGCTATGATATCCCCAAGTATCGGGTTTGGAAAAATGGCGAATTGGTTGATGAGCCGACAGACGTTGAAAAGTATTGGCGTGATGATTTGGTCGCTTTTTTGCTGGGTTGCAGTTTTACATTTGAAACGGCATTGTTAAATGCGTCGGTGCCAGTTCGGCATATCGAGGAGAATCGCAACGTGCCAATGTATCGGACCAATATTGCCTGCCACCCGGCCGGCTTTTTCCATGGACCAACAGTGGTCAGCATGCGGCCGATGCGACCCGAGTTGGCAATCCGGGCCGTGCAGATTACATCCCGCTTTCCGGGCGTTCATGGTGCGCCGCTGCATATCGGCGACCCGGCAGCTATCGGAATTAAAGATATCAATAAGCCGGATTTTGGCGATTCTGTAACAATAAATCCAGGCGAAGTCCCGGTTTTTTGGGCTTGCGGCGTTACGCCACAGGCGGTGGCGATGGCCGTAAAGCCGGAGTTGATGATTACGCATGCTCCCGGCTATATGTTCATCGGCGATATCCGCGACGAATCGTTGGCTGTGCTATAAGCCAGCGTTTAATCTAATCTAATGATTTTTGTAGTCTGCGGCAGATCCTGCCGCAGACTTTTTGTTTCAAACGGGGTTTTTTCAGGCCTGTTTTTATGGCAGGAACTTGCGAATTAACAGCGAAACAATGCAGTATGTGCTTTTCGCGCCGAGTTGAGCGCAAGGGTGAGAAGAAAAGAGGCGGGACGTGATACGCTGGATATTGCATGTGGATATGGATGCTTTTTATGCCTCGGTGGAACAGCGAGATCATCCGGAATATCGGGGCAAACCACTGATTGTTGGGGGAATTGGCCGGCGGGGTGTAGTTGCAACCGCTTCCTATGAAGCGCGGAAATTTGGCGTTCATTCTGCCCTGCCAATGGAAACGGCCCGCAGAAGATGTCCCCAGGGGATTTTCATTGCCGGTGACCACGAAAAATATGCGGCTGTTTCCGCGCAAATCATGGCGATTTTGCATGACTTTTCCCCATTGGTTGAACCCCTGTCTTTGGACGAGGCCTTTTTGGATCTTTCCGGCATGGAATTGCTGTTTGATTCGCCGGTAAGTATCGCCAAAGAACTAAAGCGGCGTGTTTTTGATGAGTTACAATTAACGATATCCGCCGGGCTTGCCCCGAATAAATTTTTGGCAAAAATGGCGTCAGACTTACAAAAACCGAATGGGCTGGTTATTGTGGAACATGGCAGTGAGCAGGATTTTTTGCAGGGGCTGCCGATTGAAAAGCTATGGGGTGTTGGCGAAGTTACGGCAAAATCATTGCGAGCCGGCGGAATTTTCACAATCGGTCAATTGGCCCAACTGCCGGAATCTGCGCTTAAACCATTTTTCGGGCAGGCGTCGAATGTAGTTTATCACCTTGTGCGTGGCGAAGATGATCGACCGGTCATTCCGCAGCATGAGGCAAAATCGATTGGCGCTGAAGAAACATTTCCATTAAACCTGACCGATACCGATGACATGCGGACGATGTTGACCGCCTTAGCCGACCGGGTTGGCTCGCGGCTTCGCCAGGAAAAGCTGGCCGCTTGGACGATTACTTTGAAGTTGCGCTACGGAAACTTTCAAACCGTGACCCGACAACGGAAATTGGCCAACCCGACTCAGGCGGATGAAATTATTTACCGTACGGCATGGGAACTATTGGTGCAGCAACCTAACCTGTCGGCAGGAATCCGGCTGCTGGGGGTCAGCGCTTCGCACTTCGAACCGGCAGACCGGTCTACGGTTTCGTTGTTTGATGATCGGGAAGAAAAAGGGCGGCATATTTCCTCGGTGATGGACCGGATGAGGGAAAAATTTGGCCCGGCGGCACTGGTGCCTGGCCGACTGGCAACAATGAAAAATCAACGGGCAAAACAGTTAAGAAAGGATGAAAACGAATGATCGTAAAAGAAAGAGTATTGCAGGAGTTTATGGAACTGGTGGCGATCCCCTCATCTACGCGGGCGGAACGTCAGATTGCTGATGCATTGACGAAAAAACTGCTGGCGATCGGTTTGCAGGTTGAGGAGGATAACGTAGGGGAAAAAATTGGCGGAACAGCGGGGAATCTGATTGCCCGGCTGCCGGGCAATGTACTGGGAGCTCCCTGTATTATGCTGAGTGCCCATATGGACTGTGTCGAACCTTGCAACGGCATCCGTCCGCAATATAAAGACGGGGTTATTACGTCTGCTGGCGATACTATTTTGGGATCGGACTGCAAATCCGGCATTGTGCCGATTCTCGAAGCGTTGCGCCGACTGCAGGAAGAAAAATTGCCGCACGGCGAAATTTTGGTTGTATTTACAGTAGCCGAGGAGGGTGGGCTGAACGGAGCAAAAAATATCGACCCGGCAAAAATCCGGGCCGATTATGGCTATGCTTTGGATGGCAGCGGCGTTCCTGGTGTAATTACCAATATGGCGCCGGGGCAAAACCATCTTCGTTTGATCGCACACGGCAAAACTGCCCATGCCGGATTGGAACCGGAGAAAGGCATTAATGCAATCGTACTGGCCGGTAAAGCGCTGTCAGAGTTGCCGCAAGGGCGGATCGATTTTGAGACTACCTGCAATATTGGTTTGATTAAGGGCGGGACCGCCACTAATATCGTGCCGGACCAAGTTGAAGTCACGGTGGAAGCGCGCAGCAGAAACGAACAGAAGCTGGCTGAACTGACAGCGCAAATTGTCGATTCGTTTACCCGGATTGTAGAAATAAACGGTGGAAAAGCCGAATGCACCGTGACAAAGAAATATGATCCATTCGTGCTGCGGGAAGATTCACTTGTGGTTGCAACCGCGCTCAAAGCGGCGCAGTCGCTGGGACTGGAAACTCTTGTCGAAGGCGGTGGCGGCGGCAGCGATGCAAACTTCTTTAACTGCTACGGCATACCGAGTGCTGTTTTGGGGACAGGTATGGCCAAAGTGCATACCAAAGAAGAATATATCAGGGAAGAGCACCTCTACCAGACAACGGAATGGACGTTGGAGTTGATCAAGGAATCAGCCCGACAAAAAAAATAAAGTAAAGCAAAATGCTTTACTTTATTTGAAAACAACCTGCAGTTCGGCGCCCAGTTCGCGCTGGAAAGCTTTGCGCTGCTTTTCCACGGCCTGCATCTCCAGACTGCAATCGCCGTCAGTACTGACAACGACAGCGGCGGTACTGGCAGTAGCTGAGGCCATCGGGTTGGTGATCAATTGCCGATGTGTAGAATCAAGACTGTTGGCGACGGACAGGATCGAAGCCATTTTTCGGGCTTTGGCCCAGTCCGTTTCATCAAGAAATTCGTTGTAGAGACGATTGCGTGTCAATTTTGCGGAAATATTGCTGTGCCAGCCTGCCACTACCGCCGTCAGGATCTGTTCCCGATGTGTAAGACCAAATAAACGGGCATTTTCCACCAGATAGGCGCTGTGGCGGGTATGGTCGTAATAATTGATGCTGATGCCGATATCGTGCAGCATTGATGCTGTGTACAACAATTTGCGGTCCCGGGCATCCAGATGATGTAAAGAGGTCCAGCCGTCAAACAGTCGCATTGTCATGTCGGTGACATGGAGGGCATGTTGTTCGTTGACCTTATAAAATCGCAACATATTCAGGGTGCTGTGGCTTAGGATATCAGGGATTACATCCGGCGTGTATTCGTGACGCAGCAGATAGTGACGAAAAAACAACCCTTCGCGCACACCGCAGCCACTGATGATAAGATTGGTGGCTCTGACTTGATCAAACAATCGTTTGACTACAGAAATGCCGGCGACAATGATATCGCCGCGTTCACTGCTTAACCCGGATATGCGTTTGCGTTGGACCAGATTGGCATTGGTGATGAGACGAAATAAATCCTCGAGAGCAATCGGCCCCATGCGATAATTGTGCACCTTGGCGAAGGGATAGTTTTTACGAGCCTGGTCCATTTTTGCAATGTTACGGGCGGTACCGCCGATACCGACCAAGGGGAGCGACAGGGAATGCAACCAGGGGGCCTTTTTAAGCTGCCGGTCGATAAAGCCGCAGAGATGGGACAAGACGGTTTTTGACACCTTATCGTGGGTTTTGAACTCATCGCTTAAATTGACGGCGCCTATCGGCAAACTGATTGCTTCAATCATTTTTCGGTCTCGTACCAGTGAAATTTCGGTACTGCCACCGCCGAGGTCAAAAAAGATGCCATCACGAATATCGATGGTGTTGATGCCGCCGAGATAGCCCAATAAGGCTTCTGATTCACCGCTGATCGCCTGAATCGGCAAGCCGGTTTCTTTTTCTGCCAAAGCCAGAAATTCTGGTCCGTTTCGAGTGTTGCGAACGGCGGCAGTAGCAACGGCCAAAATTGTGTCGACCTTCATGATGCGGCACATTTGCCCGCAGTTGCGCAATGCCGACAAGGCTCTTTCAATGGCAGCCGGTTGCAGCATCTGATCTCGCCCCATGCCTTCGCCAAGCCGGATGCTTTCTTTTTGGTGGTAAACCAAGTTGTAGGCCCCGTTGGCGTAAATGTGGAGGATAATCAGGCGGGCTGAGTTGGAACCCAGATCGATGACGGCCACGCGTTCGGACATAAGGTCACTCCTTCTTCGCTCGTGCGATCAGACAAAATCTTGTCATTCAAACAATTCTGCTTGACTCCGCCTTCTCCTGCTTGTTACAATAAAACGCAAACCAATTTCTTTTTGGATTGAAGATATTGTTGGGTCGATTCGAGGTGTGTAAGGGGAAACATGAACGAGAACATTCACAAATTTGTTATTCATTTCGCGGCGGAATATGGGCAAGTGGAATACGATGCCATGCACAAATCCTTTCGCGTTTTGCTTGATGACCAGGCCAAGCGGCAGCTGGTGGAAGACTATTTGTCGCAGTCTCATCAGATTCATCAGGCTGATGGGGATGATTTGCAAACATTCCATACCAAACTGGTTCATCCCGTTGAAAGCCTGGAAAGCTTTAAACTGGCGCTGACCCGTCTGTGGCAGCATACTGGAATTTACGTTGACTGGAGTCGTCCGGCAGTTTGAAATAATAAGTTTTGACAGATGTTTGACTTTCCTGTATGGATATGATATTATTCCTTTTGGATTCTCTGCCCGTAGCTCAGCTGGATAGAGTACTTGACTACGAATCAAGGGGTCGCAAG